>CAJJOO010000083.1 GCA_905193395.1 uncultured Porphyromonadaceae bacterium | reverse complement strand
GGAGGCAAGTGCCGTAGCCGGGGCAAAATCGGCGCGCGTCAGCCCCGAGCCGGCAAAAGCCGAGGCGCCTATCGATGTAAGGTCTTTGCCGAACGAGAACGATTGCAGGGCTGTGCAGCCTGCAAAAGCGCGGTCGCCCACGGCGGTGACGTTCTCCGAACCGTTGACGGTGGCCAGGGCGGTGCAGTTTTCAAAAACATTGGCGGGCAGCGCGAGTCCGGCGGCGATATTCACGGTTTCGAGAGCCTGGGAGCCACTGAAAGCGCCCACACCGGGTGTTGCGGCAATGGTGGCGGTTTTAAGGGCCGGACAGGCGGCAAAGGCACCCGCGCCAATGCCTGTCACCGTGGCCGGGATATCAACGGATTTCAGTGCCGAACCGGCAAAGGCGCCGTCGCCGATTGAGAGACCCTTCGTGACGGGAAGAACCACCGATTCCAACGGCGAAGCGGCGAAAACCCGTGCGGGAATCACTCCTGCGGGGTGAACGGAAAGGCCGTGGAAGCGCTTTCCGGAATATTCGGCGATTTCGGTGCCGGAAAGGTCGAGCGAACGCAGCGCCGGCATATTTTCGGCAATGAAATAGAGGTCTATGACATTCACCGTGCCGGTGACGACAAGATTGCCGACAGTTTCCGGCGACGGCACTGCCTCGGAAAGGCTTCCGGCGACGGATTCCACCGAAATGGCCCGCAGCGGCAGAACGGCCGACAACAGAATAAGGAGAGATACGATATATCTGGTCATAATCAGGGTTTAACAATCATATGATTAAAGTTGTGCAAAGATACGAAAAAAGCAGCAGGCACACAACAGCGCGGATCCGGAATCCCCGTCCAGGGACCGTCACTTCTGCGGCGGCGCGACAGGCTCCCAGACGTAGAGTTTGTCGGACGGACGGATTTTGGCCGGCACCGGGATGGAGAAGGCGTCGCCCTTGACGGCTTTTTCGGCCGGGCGACAGTCCACTTCCAGCGAATCGACCGTAATGATTATAGCGCCCGTCGTGGGGCCGGTAATCACCACCTCGTCGCCTACTTTCAGTTCGCCGGCTTCCATTACGAACTCCCCTACCCCGAGGCGCGAGAAATATTTCACTCCGCGGGCGGCGTAGCGCTTCACGCGTGTGGCGGAGGAGCCGTATTTCGACGACCATTCGCCCAGACGCTGACCCAGGTAGTATCCGTCCCAGAACCCTCGGTTGAAAATGCGCGAAAGGCGCTCGTCCCATCCGGCTATCAGTTCCGGGCCGTAGGAGCCGTTGCAGATGGCGTCGATGGCCTCGCTGTAACAGCGCACCGCCGTGGCCACATATTCGGGTCCGCGGGCGCGGCCCTCGATTTTGAACACCGTCACCCCGGCATCAATCATCTTGTTCAGGAAATGAATGGTTTTCAAATCCTTGGGCGACATGATATATTTGTTCTCAACGTTGAGTTCGTCACCGGTCTCGAGGTCGGTCACGCGGTATCCGCGCCGGCATATCTGCGTGCAGGCGCCGCGGTTGGCGCTGGAATTCATCTGATGCAGACTGAGGTAGCATTTCCCGCTGACGGCCATGCACAAGGCTCCGTGGCAGAACATCTCGAGTCTCACAAGTGCGCCGTGCGGGCCGCGGATGTCGCGCCGCACAATCTCGCGGCTGATTTCGGCCACGGCCTCCAGGTCCAGTTCGCGGGCCAGGACCATCACGTCGGCCCACTGCGAATAGAACTGCACGGCCTCGATGTTTGAGATGTTGCACTGGGTGGATATGTGCACCTCCACGTCTCGCGAGCGGGCGTAGAGGATGGTGGCGATATCGGTGGCTATGATGGCCGATATTCCCGAAGCGGCCACGGCATCGACAATGCGGTGCATGGTCTCGATGTCGCGGTCGTACATTATGGTATTGACCGTGAGATAACTTTTCACACCGGCGCGGTCGCAGGTATCGGCAATGTGGTGCAGGTCGTCGATGGTGAAGTTGACGCTCGAGCGCGAGCGCATATTCAGTTCGCCGACACCGAAATAGATTGCATCGGTACCGGCGTCGATGGCTGCGGCGAGCGACTCGTAACTGCCCACCGGAGCCATTATTTCAAAATCGTGGCGGTTCATGATTCAGTTGTTTGGCAATCGTGAAAATGGAAGGCCCGTAAACACCAAAACCCGACAGCCTGTTAAGGCCGTCAGGAAAGGTACGGGGTTGAAATCGGCCTGACTGGGCAGATTATTCGGCGGCTGCGGGGGCCGGCGTGGCTGCGGGAGCGGGGGCCGGCGCTGCGGCGGGAGCCTTGGTATCGAACTGGTTGCCGGCAGCGGGCGTGGGAGCCGGAGCGGCTTCGGTACGTACGCGGGTGCCTTCGGTGGCACGGGGCATCGTATAGGCCGATACCACAGACAGCAACACAATCAGACCGGCGAGGGTCCAGGTGGTCTTTTCGAGGAAACTGTTGGTCTGACGGACGCCCATCACCGATCCGGCGTTGCCGAACTGCGAGGAAAGGCCGCCGCCTTTGGATTTCTGAATGAGAACGATGCCGATAAGAAGGACGGCAACGATGACTGTCAGGATTGTAACTACAATGTACATATTATATATTTACTGTTTTAGTCGGATGTAGTGCCCTGTCCCCGGGCGGGGTCGTGGCTGCGGTTTATCATTAATTTTTGCAAGAATCGCAATTGGTCTGCAAAGTAAACACTTTTTTCCGGATAATTCAAACTTAAATTAGTTATAATTTCAAAAGCGCGCTCGTAACGGCCCTGTTTGATGAAGATTCGGGCCAGCGACTCGCTGAGAAGTTCGGGGCGCGGCTCGCCGTCCTTGCGCGTCTGGCGCTTGTCGGCGCGGCGCACTTTCGGCGCAGGCTGCGGGACCACGGATTCGGGCGCAGGGGCTTCCAGGGGCACCTCGCCGCCGTCATCGTGACGCGGAGTCTCCGGCGGGTTGGCGCTGAGGAAAGCATCGATCAGCGAGGCATGGGGGTCGGTTGCGGCCGGTGCGGGCGCCTCCGCAGGGTTCTGGCGCGCCAGTGTCTCGGCATAATCAGGCACGGGATTGAAAATCATGCGCTCCAGCAGGGCATCCTCCTCGGCCGAACGGTGGCCGTAGGTGGCCAGGAAAGTGTCGATGGCGTTCTCGGTGGCGGGACGGTTGTCGGCTGCGCGGGGCGGATAGAACGAGGCGTAACCCATCCCCGATGGGTCGATAAAGTCAATCAGGGCCGTGGGGTCTCCGCCGCCAAGGGCCACGCGGGCACGCATGCTTGCGGTGGCGGCTTCGTCCAGGGCATCGGGCGCGTATTTCAGCAGCATGGCCGGCGCCAGGGGCGACGCGGGCCAGTCGCGGGCGGCGCGCAGCATGGCGGCGATGTCGGCGTCGGTGGCCGGCGAGCCGCCGCGCAGTCTTGTCAGTATTTCGGTGAGTGCTGCCATTACCAGTTGCCTAAGGTGGCGTTGAATATGAGGTCGACAAGTTCCTTGGCAATTTCCTCGCACAGGCCGTCCTGCACGTCGTTGAGCATCAGCGACGAGTCGAAATCGCGATAGGCCGAGAAAGTCTGGTCGATGTCGTTGTTTTCGTTTTTGGTATCGGTGTATTTCACCCGCACGGAAATGGTGAGGCGAGTTTTCGAGGCGTAGGCATCCTCGGTTACGGCCTGCGGCGTGAGGGTGTAGCCCGTGATTTCGCCTTCCATCTGCATGTCCGAGGGCATGCCGCGGTCCACGATGCGCAGCCTCGTGTTTCGCGTCACATAGTCCATCAGGTTGTTTTCAAACGTGGACTGCAAGGGAGGATAGACCAGCGCGGCGCGGATGGGGAATTCGGATATATAGATGGTTTTGTATACGTTATAGTCGATGGCCGAACCGTTGAACTTGTACGAAGGTATGCAGCCCGCCGTCAGGGCGGCCATGGCTAGGGCTGTTGCGGCGGCAAGGGTCTTAATCCAGGTCATATTCTTTGATTTTGCGATAGAGTGTCCGCTGCGAGATGTTCAGTTCGGCAGCGGCGGGCTTCCGGCGGCCGCCGTGGCGTGCCAGGGCCTCGATTATGGCGCGGCGTTCCTGCTGTTCGAGGGTTTCGGGACGCTGCTCGCCCGTTTCGGCGGAGGGTTCGGCCTCGGCCGTGGCCTCCGAAAAATACGGTGCGTCCATTATGTCGGCGTCCGCGGCGTCGTCTTTCCTGAAATTGTGAAAAAAACGTTCCTGGGGCTGAGCGTCGGCCTCGTCCTTGTGTTCCCGGGAGAAATCGCGGCCGATATCGTCGATAACGGTCGGCAGGTTCTGACCCTGGCAGGCCGGCACACGCGGCATGGGCGCTTCAGGCAGTTTCGCGGGAGCGGAATCCAGACGCTTTTCCAGGTCGTCGACGCGCGTCTGCAGGCGCATGATGAGGTTCAGCAGCATCTCGCGCTCGCGGCGGTAGGATTGCTCGGAGGGAATCACGGCCGGAGCCATTTCGGCGGCATTCCGGGGCAGATAGGGAGAAAGGTCCGTCGAGGTCACATCCTTGCCGGCCTCGAACAGGGCCACCTGCTCCACCACGTTCTTCAACTGGCGCACATTGCCGGGCCAGCGGTAGCGCGACAGCAAGGCGCGGGCCGTGTCGTCGAAGGTAATTGCGGGCAGGCGCCACCTTTCTGCAAAATCGGCCGCGAATTTGCGAGCCAGCAGCGATATGTCGGTGCCGCGTTCGCGTAGCGGCGGTATGGCAATCTGGATTGTCGACAGGCGGTAGTAAAGGTCCTCGCGGAAGCGGCCCTCGGCCACGGCGCGCTGCATGTCGACGTTCGTGGCTGCCACGATACGTATATTGGTCTTCTGGACCGTCGACGAACCCACTTTCAGGAATTCGCCGGTTTCCAGCACGCGCAGCAGGCGCGCCTGGGTGGTGAGGGGCAGTTCGGCCACCTCGTCCAGGAAAATCGTTCCGCCGTCGGCCTCCTCGAAATAGCCCTTGCGCGAGGCAACAGCGCCGGTGAACGACCCTTTTTCATGGCCGAACAGTTCGGAGTCGATGGTACCCTCGGGGATGGCGCCGCAGTTCACGGCAATGTATCGGGCGTGCTTGCGGGGGCTGTAGGCGTGGATTATCTTGGGAAAGAACTCCTTGCCGGTTCCGCTCTCGCCGGTCACCAGCACCGACACGTCAATGGGAGCCACGCGCAGGGTGCGCTCGATGGCCGCCGACAGTGCCGGCGCGTTGCCTACGATGCCGAATCGCTGTTTGGCCTGTTTCACCTCGGCCGACGGACGATAGGAGTCGTTCACTTCCATGACCTCATGGCGTAAGTCTGTTCCTTGAGCCAGCGGCCGAATTCCTCAATCGAGCCACGGTGTTTCATCTGCTCCTCGACGGGAATGGGGTCCCCCACCGATACGTGGATTGTGGTATTGCTCTTGCGCCACACCTCCGAGGGCAGGCGCAGGGTGCGCAACTGCCAGCACACCACACCCAGGAAGTTGAACAGGAAGGAATTGGAGCCGTGGAAATAGATGGGTATCACGGGCACGTTCAGTTGCTCGATGAGGCGAATGATGTTGGGCTGCCACTCGCGGTCCATGAGTTGTCCGCGCCGGTTCACCTTGCTCATGGCGCCGGCGGGGAAGAATCCGATGGGATTACCGGAGCGCACCTGCTTGATGGCCTCGCGGATACCGCGCACGGATACGGCCTTCTTTGCGGGGTCGTCGGAGGCACTCTGGTCCACGGCAATGAAATTGGGCTGCATTGCTGTGATGCGGTTCAGGACCATGTTCACCATCACCTTGTACTCGGGGCGGCGTGAGGCAACCATGTGTATCAGCGAGATGCCGTCGAGGGCGCCGAAGGGGTGGTTCGACACGGTTGCGAAAGGTCCGGCGGGGAGGTTGTCCAGCACCTTCTCGTTGTCGATTTTAAGGCGTATGTTGAGGTCGTTGAGCAGAAATTTCACGAAGGCGGGGCCGGGGTGGTCGAAACCGCGGTCGTGGACATCGTTGACCTTGTCGACGCTCAGCCAGTGGAGGGCCTTTTCAACGAGGTGCTCGTGCCCCTTGAGGCGCGGCACCATCTCAATCACGTCGTCGACGTCCAGTACGGTCCGCTTCACGGTTTTTACTTCTGGTGTCTGTGTCATGATTTCTGATATTGTGTGGGCGACATGCCGGTGAGATGCTTGAAATATTTGCCGAACGATGACTGCGTGGGGAAATTGAGGGCATAGGCAATCTGCTGGATATTCATGCCCGAGAAACGCAGCATGTTCTTGGCCTCCATAATCACGAAATCGTCAATCCATTTCGAAGCCGACTGTCCGGTTGCCTCCTTGACCAGCAGCGAGAGGTATTTGGACGAGATGAAAAGTTTGCCGGCATAGTAGGACACGGAGCGCTCCTTGATGAAGTGCATGTGGAGCAGGCGCATGAACTCACGCACATAGTCGTGGCTGCGCCGCGAGGGTCGGCTGCCGTCCTCGGCGACATTTGTGGCCAGCCGGCGGTGGTAGATCTGTATCATCTGGTAGAACAGCGCGGCAATCAGCGTCGTGGCTATGTTCTTGCAGATGGGTGCGCCGTTGTCGTTGAGGCTGGTGAGGTGCAACAGTTCCATGTACCTGCCCAGCAGGTCACATTCGTCCTGCGACAGCAGCCCCACCGGCTCTGGGCGCTGGGACATATTGGCCGGCAGGGCGATGGCCGAGGTATTCAGGTTC
>CAJJOO010000082.1 GCA_905193395.1 uncultured Porphyromonadaceae bacterium | reverse complement strand
GAACGTCAGCGCCGCGAGGCCGAAAACCGCCGTACAACGGCTCCCGCCACTGCACCCGCAACCACTACACCCTCGCAGCCTGCCGCCCAACAACCCGCCACGTCCCCGGCTCCGGCCACAACCCGTCCGGCCGCACCCGCAACCACCACGCGCCCGGCATCGACATTTGAATCAGAAGCCGCGGCCGACCGCCGCATCACAGGCTCGTTCCGCTCCAACAAGGGGCCTGCCCTTCCCCGTTTCAGGCCGTTACACAATCGTGTCTAACTTCGGCACGAACACGCATCCCGGACTGAGCAAGGTGAAAATCGACAACCTCGGCATCGACATCGAGGTTCCCGCAGGTTCGTCGGCCCGCTCGGTCTTCGAGGGAAAGGTTACCTCCATTTTCCGTCTGGACGGATTCCACAACGTGGTCATCGTGCGCCACGGCGAATACCTCACCGTCTATGCCGGACTCTCGGACCTGCGCGTGCGCAAGGGCGACAACGTGGCGACCGGGCAGACCCTCGGCACCATCTACTCCGACCCCGACGACGGCAACCGCACCACTCTTCACTTTGAAATCCGTCTTGAAAAACAGAAACTCAATCCTGTGGAATGGGTGAAGTGAGAGGCTACAAGGGCGGCGCGCTCACGGCGCGGATTCTGAAAACGATGAGCATCTTCGGCAGTATCCAGATGCTCACGATTATCTGCTCGGTGGTCCGCACGAAACTTGTGGCAATCTGGATTGGTACGGCAGGTGTCGGCATCATGTCTCTGCTGTCCTCTACGATGGACCTCATCGGCAACATAACCCGCCTGAACACGCGCCAGAGTTCAGTACGGCTCATATCGTCTTCTGCCGACCCGCGGGTTCCCTGCCGTGCTATCAACCGGCTGAGCCTCATTCTCGGCCTCGCGGGCATGATTCTGGTTGCCGCGATGTCGCCTCTGCTCAGTCGCTGGGCTTTCGGCACCACGGCCCATGCGTGGATGTTTGCCGTTCTTGCCCCGACACTGGTATTCAGTGCCAGGTCCTCGGCGCGCGGTGCAATCCTGCAAGGGCTGGGAAATCTGCGTCCTCTGGCACGGGTGGCCCTGTGGAGTGCTGTGGTGTCCACATCTATTTCCATCCCGCTGTTCTATTTCTTCCGGCTTCACGCCATCGTGCCGGTGTTGGTCATCTTTCCTCTGGTCGAGGTGCTGATGTTCTACGCGCAGCCGGCCGGAGTGCCGCCCGGCCGTCCCGGTTCCTGCGGCGACGCCATGAAGCAGATGGTGAAACTGGGAATCTGGCTCACCGCGGCCATGGCTACGACTCTCGGGGCTGAATACGGACTCAGGATTTTCCTCAGCGACGCCGCCGGCGTCGATTCCGTTGGGCGCTATCAGGCCGGATTCGCCATCATCAACACTTATGTCGGAGTGATTTTCACCTCAATCACGCTGGAATACTTTCCGCGTCTGGCGGCCACGGTGTTCCGCCGCCGCATCACCCGCGTGGTGGTGTCGCACCAGATAACTGTGGTCACCTGGGTGCTGTTGCCGCTGATGATTATAATCGTATCGCTCGACCGCCTGGCCCTGCAGATTCTTTACAGCCCCGACTTCATGGCCGCTCTGCCATATATCACCATAGCCGCCGCCGGTGTCATTCCCCGCGGCGCGTCCTGGTGTTTCGGATACATGATTGTGGCCCGCGGCGACGGCCGCACCTATATATTTACCGAACTCACCTCGGCACTGGTGATGCTCGGCGGCAGCATCGTCCTTTGGAACAATTACGGATATGCGGGTCTGGGCGCCGCCTATGTGCTGCAGTTCGTGATATATGCCGCCGTCACCTGGGCCGTGTGCCGCTTCCGCTACGGGTTGCGCGTGCCGGCGCCGGTTCTGGCGCTGCTGATTCTGTCGACGCTTGTGGTGGCGCTGGCTGTGGTGCTGAAACACTACGCCTGGTGGCTGCCGCTGCTGTTGTTGGGGGTGGCACTGCCCCTGTCGGTAAAACAGTTGAAACTGGTCAGCGCTATTCGTTCCCGCCGGCGTCGCGGGGCAGCAGGGTAAAAGTGAGCCTGTGCAGCGGCGACGGGCCGTGTTGCGCTATCGCCGCGCGGTGGGCTGCCGTCGGATAGCCCTTGTTCTCGTTCCAGGCATAGGCGGGATATTCGGCGTGCATTCGGTCCATATACATGTCGCGCGTGGTCTTGGCCAGAATCGACGCCGCCGCTATGTTGGCATATGTGGCGTCGCCCTTCACCACGGTGGTATAAGGCGTGTTGCCGAAAGGCTTGAAACGGTTGCCGTCGACGATTATGTGTCCGGGTTTCACCGTCAGGGCGCGCAGGGCGCGGTGCATGGCTTCGATTGAGGCGTTCAGGATGTTGATGCTGTCGATTTCCGCGGGCGAACATTCGGCCACGGCCCAGGCTACGGCGTCTCGGATAATGATTTCGCGGGCCTCCATGCGGCGTTTTTCCGTCAGTTTCTTGGAATCCATTAGCAGCGGCGATTCATAGCCGTCGGGCAGAATCACGGCCGCGGCCACTACCGGGCCGGCCAGGCAGCCGCGGCCCGCCTCGTCGCAGCCGGCCTCGAGCATTCCCGGATGCATGCACCCGGGGAGCGGTGTGAAGATTTTCTTAAGCAATTGTGCGCAGATTCAGGATGTTTTCGACTATGAAAAGGCCGATAATCGCTTTGCGCGGCACCTCCATGTCCTGGTATTCGGGATTCTCGCTGTGCAGGACCACCATCGAGTCGTCCGAGGGGTGGCGGCGCACATATTTCACCACCATATAGTCCTCGAGTTGGACGAAATATATCGCTCCCCAGAGTATGATGCCCGTGTCGCGCACCCGGCGAATCGAGATATAGGCGCCGTCGGGAATCTTGGGGGCCATGGAATCACCCGACACGCGGATTACAGGGTTGGCGGGGTCGATCTGCGGGATGTCGAGATAGCCGATGATGCGGTCTTCGGCGAAAATGCGGCTGATTGGCGTCGAACCGGCCTTTGCCTCGATGTCGTAGACCGGCGCGCCTTTGGGACGCGCACTCTCGTCGAGGGTCGCCGTGTCGACGGTTTCGACGGGCAGGCTCTCGGTCGCACGCGGAAAAGGCACGCCTTCGCCCGACACGAACCATTGGCGCGATATGCCCAGTGTGGCTACGAGGCGGAACACGAAGGCGTCGGACATGGGCTGGCGTCCGGTGACGATACGCGACAGGGTCGAGGGGTCAAGTCCGATATGCTTGCTGAATGCGGCCTGCGAGCGGTGGGAGCGCTCGATGAGGTATTTCAGGCGGTCGAGTTGGGTGGTGTTGTGCGAAGTCACAGAGTTCTTGTTGATATTTTCCATGATTGTATGCCAATGGTTTCGCCTGCAAATTTACAACAAATATTGACATTGTGCAATGTCTTCGGGAATAATATCAGAATTATTGATTTTGTGTGCCAATCGGACAGGCGTCGTCCGACTGCGTGTCCACTTCGACGGTGGTGTGAGTGATACCCAGCGGCGCCACGGCCCGGCGTATGCCGCAGATGATGTCGTCGACGTCCGGAGAATCACCGCCGGCCGTGATATGCACCGTCAGGGCGGTAGTGGTGGTACTGAGCGCCCACACGTGAAGGTGGCTCATGCTTGCCACGCCTTTTACACTGCGGATGGCCTGTTCGACGGCGGTAAGGTCAATGCCGGGCGGCACGCCGTCGAGCGACAGGCGCAGGCTGTTGCGAAGCAGCGAGTATGACCCCACGGCAATGAGCAGGCCTACCACTATGCCCACAATCGGGTCGATGATGAAGAATCCGGTATAGGAAATCACCACGCCTGATACCACGACACCCGCCGACACCAGTGTATCGGCCAGCATGTGCAGGAAGGCGCCCTTGATGTTGAGGTCGTGACGGCTGCCGCGGGCCAGCAGCAGGGCTGTCACGCCGTTGACCACGATTCCGACGGCCGCCACGATGGCGATTACATTGCCTTCGACGGGACGGGGATTGAGCAGGCGCGAGATGCTTTCAGTGAGGATAACCGCCACGGCTCCATAAAGGAGCAGGGCGTTGATTACCGTGGCGTCGACTGTGGCACGCCCGAAGCCGAAGGTGTAGCGGGCCGTAGGCTGCCGCCGTGCGGCCTTGTAGGCCAGCAGCGACACCAGCAGTGAGGCCACATCGCCCAGATTGTGCCCTGCGTCTGAAAGCAGCCCCATCGACCCGGTGACAAAGCCGAAGGCACCCTCGGCGGCCGTATAGATGATGTTGAGCCAGATTCCGATAACGAATGCGCGATTCAGGTTGCCGGCGCCATCGCCGACGGTGACGGAATGATGGTGTTCTTCTTTCATGATTGCGTAGTTTGTGTTGTGAGGTCTACGGCCAGGGCACCCGGAGTGTAGATTGCGAGCCCGAAATCGGTCAGGGCCACGGACAGATGTTCCATTATGGCACTCTGGATTGCCTCGAATTCGTTCCAGTCTGTCGAGATTGCGAAGCCGTAGATGTTCAGGGGGAAGCCGGTAGCCGAGGGGTCGAGAATCCTCACGAGAATCTGCATCCGGCTGTTGACCCAGGGCGAGTTCAGCAGATAGAGCGATGCATAGGCACGGAACAGGCCCAGGTTGGTCTGCAAGGTGCCGTTAAGAGGCCGTATGCCGGGGTTGGCTTCAATCTGCGTGGCCGAGGCGCGCGCCGCCTCGACAAAAGGTTTCATTTCCGGATAGCGGGTCACGATGCGTGCAGTCAGGGCCTCGTCGCAGGGCTTCACGGTGGTGTAGTCGATTACGAATGTGCGGTCGAAACGTCGCGCGCCGGTCTCCTTCATGCCGCGGTAGTTCTGGAACGAGGTCGAGACCAGGGTATACGGCGGCACGGTGACGATGGTGTTGTCGAAATTCCGGATTTTGACGGCCGAGAGCGAGACATCCTGGACAATTCCGTTGGCCGGCGTGCCGGGCACGGTGACCCAGTCGCCCACGTGGAGCATGTCGTTCTGCGTCATCTGGATTCCGGCCACGAATCCCAGGATGGAATCCTTGAAAATCAGCATCAGGGCGGCGGCAAAGGCGCCCAGTCCGGTCAGCAGATAGGCCGGCGATTTGTCCAGAACCACGGCCACGGCCAGAATCAGCACTATGATCCACGAAATTCCGCGACCGATGTTCAGGATTCCCTTGATGGGCAGGTTGCGCGTGTTCTGCCGGGCGTCGTATCGGTAAAAGCAGAATTCCATCACTGCGGCTAAGCCGATTCCCACGGTTATGATGGTGTAGGCGCCCGCCAGGCGCTCGATTACGGCCAGCAGGTGGCTGCCGCGGTTGAAGGCCAGTGGAATCATGCCCAGGAACACCAGCGGCGGGATGAAGTGGGCGCAGCGGCTGATGACGCGGCGGCGCAGCAACTCGGCTCCGGCGGCGCTGTGGCGCATGGTCACGAATTTGCGCAGCGCCAGCACGATGCCGCGCTTTATCAGCCAGCCGATGCCCAACGACAGGGCCGCGACAAGTATCAGGTAAATCCATTCGACCAGTTCGGGATTGTGTCGGATGCCCAGGGCACCGAGCGCCGAATGGATTATGCCGAGCAGCCACGTGCCGATGGCGTGCGACGGGACTATTGTGATGGGTGGTTTGGCCATGGCGATGAATATTGAGCAGAAAGAATTATCCGGAGCCTTGTTGCCGGGACTCCGGAATTAGAACAAACGCGCGGCACGCAGGGTTCACCCTTTGCCTGTCGCGGGCTTGCGTGCCTGGGCCAGGCGCTCGGGGGTGAGGACGGTGCGGCGGTCGCCCAGACGCACGGCGTTCAGTTCGGCCGCGCTGAGGGTGGCTTCGGCCGGAATCTGCGGCGCGATGGCCGGGGATGCTGTGGTGGAGGTCATGGCGGTGTCAGTTGTTTTCGGCCTTCACCAGGTAGGGCGACAGCCGGTTGAGGGTGAGAAGGACAATGAGATAAACGCAGCCCAGGATTACGAACCCAAAATCGAGGGGAAAGATGCGGGCCACATATCCTCCGGCCAGGAAGGCGAAGAAGATGAGCCACAGCGTGCATTGCACGCCCACGCAGAGGGTGCACCAGCGGTGCAGGACGAATTTCTGGTATGAAATGCTCCACACCGTGAAGGGCAGGCAGCAGATGTTGATGGCCGCCAGCGAGGTCCACGACTGCGGGAAAGCCAGTAGCGATACCAGCGACACGCTGAAATAGGTGAAACCCACCTCGCTCCAACTGAAAATGCCGAAGAAGGTGGACGCCTTGTCCTTGAGCACGTCGTCGCAGCCGCCTTTCTGCAGCACGCCGCAGACGCGGTCGGACGCCGCGCTCTTGATGTTGAGCATCTTGCCCATGAGCATGTAGCATAGCCACAGGCCGCCGATATCCAGCAGTGTCACGGCAATCAGCGCGGGCTGTCGCCACAGGCTGTTCGCGATAAAGAAGTATATCGCCAGGAAGGCAATAGCGGCGACGAGGACCACGCGCTTGGCACGCTTGAAAAACAGCATCCGGGCGTGTTCGGCATAGCCGGGTTCGACGGACCGGGCCGACGCCTGCGCCAGCAGGCACACTCCGGTGGAATCGGGGACGAAATCTTTCAGCGGCATCGACTCGGCGACGCCCTGGGTGAGGTAGGACACACGACCGCCGGAAATATCGGTGACGATTACCATTCCGCCCGGCGTGGTATTTGACAAGAAATTCTGGTATCCGTTATTCTTGTCAAGTTCTCCCTGGACA
>CAJJOO010000081.1 GCA_905193395.1 uncultured Porphyromonadaceae bacterium | reverse complement strand
CGGTGGAATCGACAGGCGCGGGTGTCGTTGTGGCGGTGGTATCGGTCGGAACGGCCGGAACCTGCGGCGTAGTGATTGTGGTGTCGGCGGGTGCCGTAGTTGTCTGCGGAGTTGTTACATAAGTGCGGCGGTAGGTGTTGATGCGTAGTTTCTGGCCGCGCCGCACACGGTTGCCGATATGGTTGGCCTTGCGTATCGAAGCCACGGTCACGCCATATTTACGCGCGATTTTGGCCAGGGACTCGCCACGCTTCACGGTGTGATATTTCACCACCAGTTCGTCGACATACTCTCCGCGGGAATCGGAACCGGAATTCGAGATTGTGGCGGGTTCCACCACACCGCGGCGGGCATAGAGTTCGGCGTTATGGTTGACAATCGAGTCCTCGTTGGCCACATAGGCATAGACCTGAAGCGAGGGAAGCACAAGTGCGTAAGGACGGATGTCACCGGGAATCAGGTCGGTGCGGTACTGCGGATTCAGCACGCGCAGTTCGTCCATCGGGATGCCCAGCACATCGCTGATCTGCTGGAAATGCACACGCTTGGCCACGTGGACCGTATCGGTCAGAATCGGTTTGCGGGCCAGAGCCGGCGATATATTATGCTTGTCGTAGAAGTTCATTATATAGTTTGCGGCGATGAACGCGGGCACGTAACCGCGGGTTTCCGAGGGAAGATAGGGGTAGATGGCCCAGAAATCCTTGGCCGACGTACCGGCACGGCGCATGGCTTTGTTCACATTGCCGGGACCGCAGTTGTAAGCGGCTATGGCCAGCGACCAGTCGCCGAAGATATCATAAAGTTTTTTCAGATAGCGGGCGGCGGCATCGGACGATGTGTATGGGTCGCGGCGCTGGTCAACCAGCGAATTGACCTCGAGGCCCTCGCCGGTGGCCGTGGCCATCATGAACTGCCACAAGCCCGTGGCGCCTGCGCGCGAGACGGCGTCGGGGTTCAGCGCGCTTTCAATCACGGGCAGGTATTTGAGTTCCAGCGGCATGCCGTAGCGGTCCAGGGCCTGCTCGAAAATGGGCATATAATACAGGCTCATGCCGAGCATGTTCTCCACCAGTTGCTTGCGGCGGTTGGCGTACATGTCGATATAATTGCGTACCACCGAGTTGAAGGGCATCTCAATCACCGTGGGCAGCGTACCCAGGCGGCTTATCAGGTCCTCGTCGGTCACGGTCACCGACTGGCGGCTGTCGGCCTCGCGGTCGAAATCGGCATAGTTGCGCAGGTACCAGTTCTCTTTCATCCTATTGACGTCGGTCTCGAAACTTTCAGGATACACAATCGGGACATTGTGGAGGCTGTCGCGGATTGACAATATGGACGGACGGGCGCCGGAAGCGGGAACGGCGCCGGCAAGCAGCAGGAGGGCCAGGCCCAGTATCTTGTGTTTTTTCATTTTACTTTATGGTAGAGGATGGGATTATAGTGATTGGGGGATGGTTCAGAATGTGATGGTACATGCCAGGCCGACCGATGGCAGGGTATTGCGCCCGTCGCGCATCACGGCCGGATTGACGTCCAGCGCCAGGTCCGGCGATATGTCAAAATGGCTCAGTTGCGCGTCGACATATGCGTCGAGCATCGCCAGCAGATAGACGCCCACCATCGATATGATGCAGAGGTCGCGGCGATAGAAATTCTTGCGGCTTTGCAGCAGGTTCGTGAGCCACTGTTTGTCGAGGTCGCTTTCCTGGGTTGTCGGAGGAAAGAAATTCATGTATGAGTTTGTGGACGGATCGTTGTCCATGATATCACGGTAGGCCTTGGTATAGTCGCTCAGCATCGAATTGTTCCACGACGTGGCGTAGCCCAGACCGAGGTATGCACCGACGACGATGGGCAGTTTCCAGTATCGGCGGTTGTAGATCTGGCCGAGGCGGCCATCCACACGGCCCGGTTCGGGTCGGGGTTGAAGGTGGTTTCCGTGGGTTCCCAGAAATCGTAGGGCGACGGCGGCTTGACGGGTTCCAGCACGGAATCCGTATATTCTTCCCAGGCAATCACCTCGGCGGCCTGTCCGATGGTGTCGACCGGAATTTCGCTGACGTTATGCTGGCGCTTCACCGGCCTGCGGCCTGACTGTGCCGCGCAGTCGAAGGGTACGGATATGGCAAAGGCCGCCGCTACGGCGACCATGATGGATTTGCGTATTTTCGCTGTTATTCTCACCGTGCAGGATTCAGTTGGTCAAACAGGGAGATGAGGCGCTCCAGTTCCTCGTCGCCCTTGAAGGAGAACGTGATGGTTCCCTTGCCGTTCTTGTCGCATTTGAAGCCCACCGATGTCTTGAAGGCATCGGAAAGGTGGCGTTTGAGGATATTGAAATCGTCGCCTGTATACCGCGAGGCGGACGCGGCGGCGGGCTGTACGGGTTGCACGCCGGCATTCTGATATGCCTTGGCCAGTTCCTCGACGCGGCGCACGGAGAGCCCGTTGCGGATAATCTCGTTGTAGAGTTTCAGTTGCAGGGCCGGGTCGGAAATAGTGAGCAGCGCGCGTGCGTGGCCCATGTCGAGACGGCGGTCGCGCAGGCCCAGTTGCACCTCGGCGGGCAGGCGCAGCAGGCGGAGGAAATTGGCCACAGTGGCGCGTTTCTTGCCGATGCGCTCGCTCAGGCGTTCCTGCGTCAGGTCGTACTGGTCGATGAGTTTGCGGAACGTCAGGGCGATTTCAATGGCGTTGAGGTCCTCGCGCTGGATATTCTCGATAAGGGCCATCTCGGTCAGTTCCATGTCGTTGGCCGTACGGATGTACGCAGGCACGGATTGCAGTCCGGCCAGCATCGCGGCACGGTAGCGCCGTTCGCCGGCTATGATCTGGTATGAGTCCGGGCCGGTCTTTCTGAGCGAAAGCGGTTGGATGATACCCAGTTCCTTGATTGAGGCGGCCAGTTCGGCCAGGGCGTCGTCGTCGAATGTCCGGCGGGGCTGGTCGGGATTGGCCGTTATGCGGTCCAGGGGAATATCATTTATTGCCGACGAGCCGCGGGCAGGAACATCGTCCATGGAAATCAGCGAGTCCAGTCCTCGGCCCAGAGCATTGCGTTTGTGTTGCATGAAATGTTTGATTGATTGGTTGGAGTTGAACGAAAGGATTTCGGTGCGCGTCTCAGCGGCGGCGGTGCTTGGCGATGATTTCCTTTGCCAACAGCGTGTGGCTGGTGGCGCCGCGCGATTCGGGGTCGTAGAGTATCACGGGCAGGCCGTGGCTCGGTGCCTCGCTCAGGCGTATGTTGCGCGGTATCACCGTGTCGAACACCATATCGGCGAAATGCCCTTTGAGTTCCTCGTAAATCTGGTTTGCTAGGCGCAGACGCGCGTCGTACATCGTCAGCAGGAAGCCCTCGATGTCGAGCGAGGGATTCAGTCGCGATTTTATTATGCGGATGGTGTTAAGCAACTTGCTGATGCCTTCCAGTGCGAAATATTCGGCCTGCACGGGGATTATGACGGAATCGGCCGCCGTGAGCGCGTTGACCGTTATGAGTCCCAGCGACGGCGAGCAGTCTATGAAAATATAATCATATTTGTCCTTGACCGGCTCGAGAAGGCGTGCCAGCACGCTTTCTCGATTGGGTTTGTTGATGAGTTCGATTTCGGCGCCGGCCAGGTCGATACGGCTTCCCACCAGGTCCAGCCCCTCGATACATGTGGGCACCTGCGACCCGTCCAGCGGATAACCGTCCACCAGACATTCGTATATCGACGAGGTCATGGTGCGCGGGTCTATGCCGTAGCCGGATGTGGCGTTTGCCTGCGGATCGGCATCGATTATCAACACTTTTTTGCCCTGAACGGCAAGCGAGGCCGCAAGATTTATGGTTGTCGTTGTCTTGCCCACGCCGCCCTTCTGGTTGGCTATTGCTATGATTTTACCCATTGGCTGTGTTTGTTTTTTTATCGTACCGCAAAGTAACAAATTTCGGATGAATTACCAAAACAAATGTTCCACGAAAAAGCCCGAAATGTCAATAACTCGTGAAACATTTCAAAAAATCTTCCTAAATTTGCATCTGAAATTAATAATCGAAAGCAAACAGAATTGAAAACAATGATAGAGAAACGCCCGCTGATTCTCATTACCAACGACGACAGCATCGCCGCTCCCGGCCTGCTGCGCCTCGTGGACTGCATGCCCCCCGATGCCGACATTGTCGTCGTCGCCCCCGCCGAGCCTCATTCCGGCCAGGCCTCGGCCATTACCATAAATTCGCCACTGCGTGTGGCCTCGCGTCCCGACTACAACGGCGCACGCATGTTTACCGTCAACGGCACGCCGGTCGACTGTGTCAAACTCGCTGCCGCCGCCGTTCTGCCGCGCCGTCCGGACTTTGTGTTCGCCGGCATCAACCACGGCTCCAACTCCGGCTGCAACGTGATATACTCCGGCACCATGGGCGCCGTGATGGAAGGTTGTGCCCTCGGCGCCTCGTCCTGCGGCTTCTCGCTGCTCCACCACTCGCTTCAAGCCGATTTCTCGATGTGCATGGACCATGTGCGCCGGATTATCTCCGAACTGATGGAGAATCCCCTGCCCTCCGGCATCTGCCTCAACGTCAACATTCCGGCGCGCGTCACTCCCCTGGGCGTCAAGGCCTGCCGCGCCGCCCGCGGTCACTGGACCGACGAATACCGCCGCTACACAGACCCGACCGGAAATCCTTTCTACATGCTCGCCGGACACTTCAACAACGACGAACCGGACGCGCCCGACACAGATGAATATTGGCTGTCGCGCAACTATATTTCCCTGGTCCCCGTCTGCACAGACCTCAGCGCCGGAACATACATCGAAACCGCTGCCGGAATCTATAATAAATGACAACGATGGAAAGCGAAACGCAATTCTCGCCCATGCAACTGCTGAAACGCCGTCTCTATGCCATGCGCAACGGCATCGTGGCGGATTCCATGCGCCACGCAGGCTGCCCCTACCGGCTGATTTTCGGCCTCAACCTGCCCCAACTCGCCGAAATCGCCGCTCTCACCGGGAAATCGGCTGAAATGGCCGAGTCGCTGTGGAACGACAGCGATTTGCGCGAAAGCGCCCTTATTGCCCCGATGATTTATCCCGTCGAGGCCCTGACGCCGGAAAAAGCACTCGAAATTGCCCGCAAGTCCCGCTGGGTGGAGGATGCCGACATCATCAGCCACCGCCTGTTGAGCCGTACGCCCTTCGCCGCCGAGACCGCCGAGGCCCTTGCCGCCGACCCCGACCGACTGATGCGCTATCTGGCCCTGCGAATCATGATGCGACTTGCCCCCCAGATGCCGGAACGCGCCGCCGCGATGGCACGGGCCGAACTGGCACGCCCCGACGCGCTGACCTCGCTGGCCACTTCGCTGGCCGACAACGCTGCAGACTATCAAGGCTGATTTAACCCTTCATTGAATTGAGCGAGCGCAACAGGCCCGCCAGCGTCTCACGCACCTCGCGCAGACGCGCCACGGCCTCATACCGCCGGTTGATGCCGCTCGAATTGTTGCGCAACTGCTCCTCGGCCGCCTCCAGCCGCAAACCCTTCTCTTTCACCAGATAATAAATCATCCGGATTTTCTCGATATCCGAGGGACGGTAGAATCGCGTGCCGGCCTCGTTGCGGTGAGGCTTGATGATTGTGAACTTCTTTTCCCAGAACCGCAGCGTCGACGCCGGAATGTTCAGGATTTCGGCCACCTGGCTGATTTTGTAATACTTCTTGCTGATGTCGCTCATAGTGTTCAGTCCATTACATGTCCGGCATTCTCGGCCTGGCTTATCATCCGGTCGTACTGCTCGGGGGTGAGGTCCATAAAATAATAGTTCACAGGATTTTGTGGCACGCCGCGCAGGCGCACTTCGTAGTGCAGGTGCGGTCCGGTCGACTTGCCCGTGTTGCCGACGTGGCCTATCAGGTCGCCGCGGCTCACGCGCTGGCCGTTGCGCACCGCAATGTCGTTGAGATGCGCGTAGCGTGTCACATAGTTGTAGCCGTGGTTGATTTCAATCAGGTTGCCGTAGCCGCTTCGCCAGTCGGCCCACTGCACCGTTCCGTCGCCGGTGGCATAGACAGGTGTGCCTATGTCGGCCGAAAAGTCCATGCCCTCGTGCATCTTCACGGTGCCGTAGATGGGGTCGCGGCGACGTCCGTAGCCCGATGCCATCGTTTTCAGATATTTCGACGAAATGGGCTGAATGGCAGGCACATGGCTGATGCGCTGCGACATGTCGGCCATTTTGGTTTTAAGCATGTCGAACGAACGTATCTGGTTGTAGAGCAGCAGGTCCAGGCGGTCTATGCGGTCGGTCACATTCTTCACCAGGTCATAGTCGCCCATCGAATCGAGGGATTCGTAGTAGCGCTGGCGTTCCAGGCCGGCCATGCGCGCCCCGGTGGTCATGGGGTCGGCCTGCATCAGTACGCGATAGAAGTTATTGTCCCTCTGGGCGATATCCTCCAGGACGGCGGTAGCCTCGTCGGCACGACGCCCCAGCAGTTCAATCTGCCCCGTCAGACGCTCGTTTGTCTCGCGCAGCAGGCGTTCGCGGGGAAAGTCGACCAGCACATACACCGCCACAAAAGCCACGAAACCAATCAGCGCCCCGACGGCATAGTGCCGCCAGCGCACCCACAGCAGGCTGCCGCGGGTCGGGAACACGCGGTCGTAATGCTCGGTGAACGGGTTGTATCTGTAAAATGACTTTCGCGACATAAACAGCGTGGCGGAGGCGCCCTCCA
>CAJJOO010000080.1 GCA_905193395.1 uncultured Porphyromonadaceae bacterium | reverse complement strand
GTGGCGCGGAAGTTTTCGCAGATGGCCTCAATCTGGCTTGCGGAGCCTTTGTCGAGGTCGATTGCGCCGGGCAGGTTGCCGATGAAGTTACGGGCTATGAAAGGTTCGACGCCGGTAGCGTCGGCTATGGCGCGAATCAGGGCACTGCGGTCGGGACCTTCTTTGCGTATGATGATGCGCACCGGTTCGGCGGCCGGGGCATAGTTGGTGACCAGCGGAATACCGAAATCCATCAGCGAGTGGATGCGCGTGATGGCAAGGTCGTCATCGCGGCCGTCGGTGAGGATTTCAAAGGGCAGCGAACGGAAGTCGTCCTGAATCTGCATGAAGGGGCGCGTGGTGAGGGTGTTGACGATGTGGCGCGATTCCTCGCTGTCATCGCCCTCGTCGAGAACAAGGATGCGGTAGGCCGCCGGCAGCGAGGGGATTTCGCCGGGCTGGAATTCCTCGTCGTAATCTTCCTCGTTATATTCCTCTTCCTCAGCCGTTTCTCCTTCGCCTTCTTCCTCGTCGTCTCCGTCATCTTCATCCTCATCCTCATCCTCATCCTGGTCGTAGGGTACCACCAGAACGTCGCAGCCGGCCATATAAAGGCTGTTGCCCAGTTCGGCGGCCTCATCGGGCGTCATGGTGTTGGTGTCGACCGTCGCGGGCAGGTCTTCGAGAAGTTCGGCTAATGTTTCGGCGTCCTCGTCCTGAAGATTGCCGTCGAGAATCGAGATTGCGGCCTGCGGGTCCTCGACTTTCATAATCTGGATTTCGTATTCGGCTTCGGCGGGGTCTACGTCGTCCTGCTCGTCGAGTGGCGCCAGATAGATATAATCGGCATTGACGCCCTCGTCCTTGAGCATGTCGACGTATTTCTGTGCCTGGTCCTCGTCCTCGCATTGGAAATCCACCCACGAGGGGGCGTCAATCAGGATGTCGAAGGCCTTGTCGATAGGAATATCGGCGATGTCTGCCAGCAATATACCTGCGCCTTCCAGAGCGTAGCGTTCGCAGGAGGCGATGGTGAGGCGCACCATATTGTCGGCAAAGGTGTATTTCAGTTTGCGGCGCAGACGGACAGAAATTCCGGCTTCCGACAGTTCGTCGGCCAGGGCCTCGGCTTCGTCGGGCAGGGCGTCCCATTCCACTCGCGAGGGCACCTGCTCCATCATCTGCTGTGCTTCGCGGCGGGAACAACCGGTACCGTCGGTCAGCAGGCGTACGGCCCGGACGGTGTCGGCGCCGCGTGTGCCGGTGATTTCCAGGAGGAAGTGGCGCACGCGCGGTTTCACTTCGGGATTGCCGTACTGTTCGGCCAGTGAAGGGGCAATGTAGGTCTCAACCGGTCCGGGGACTGAAATATCGGTCTGTTCGGCGGCTTCGGAATCGAGGCTGACTGAGGCTCCTGCGGCTTCGAGGGCACTGACAAGGGCGTCGACGCGCGCGGAATCCAGGGACGGGAGTGCGGACGGCGCGCCGGATATAAGGTCGCGTGCCTCGCCGAAACTGAGGTCGAAAAATTCGCGGAGTGCGGCCATTACGGCAAATTCGTCGTCGCCGGCCGAGTTAAGGTAAATTGTGATATCCATGGAGTCTGTGAAATCAGGGCTTGGCCGTGGCAACCTCGCAGGAGCGGTCGAGCGATTGCCGGCAGGTTATGAAATAGGGGCGGTTATAGTCGTAGGCCGAGATAATATTGCCGTCCCAGACCACGGTGTCGATGTCCAGGGGCATCGTTCCGGTGACTTTTGAATCGCCGGTGCGTCCCAGGGCGCGTTCGATGCCGCTGATGTGTTCGGCCAGACGCGCAGAGTCGAGGCAGGTGCGGAATGCCACGGCCACGTTGATATATGGTGCGCCGAGGCCGGTGTCATCGGCCGACTCGACGGGTTCGGAAACGTCCATCACGTCGCCGTAGAGGGCCAGGAGTGACAGCGCGCGGCCGATGTTGTCGAGCCGCGGAGGCACGTTGCTGCCGATTCCGAGGATTGCGTGGTGGGTCATAGGTCGCGGATTGAGAGGGCGATGCGTCGGCGGTCGATATCGACGTCAATAACGCGCACGCGCAATATCTGGTTGATTCTGACTACTTTCGAGGGGTCGGATACGCGGCTTGCAGCCATCTGCGAGACGTGGAGCAGCCCGTTTTCCTTGATACCTATGTCAATGAAGGCGCCGAACGCGGTTATGTTGTTGACCTTTCCGCTGAGAATCATCCCGGGGCGGATGTCGTCGATGGTCGATACGGTGGGGTCGAAGTCCACGTTTTCGGCAGTGGTTCGCGGGTCGCGTCCGGGCTTGCGCAGTTCGGCGATGATGTCGGCAACAGTCTTGTCACCGGCGTCGGCAAAGGCTGCGGGGTCGATACGGTCTATAAGGGCCTCATTGCCCGGCAGTTCCTCGGTCTTGACATCAAGGGCGGCGGCCATGCGGTCTACGACGGCATAACTTTCGGGGTGGATTCCTGTGTTGTCGAGGGGTTGCGGCGAGTCGGGAACGCGCAGGAATCCGGCAGCCTGCTGGAAAATACGTGCGCCCAGCCGGGGCACGCGCAGCAGGTCGGCCCGCGAGGCAAAGGAGCCGCGGGCGGCACGGTCGGCCACGATTTTCTCGGCCATGGCGGGGCCGATGCCGGAAATATATGCCAGCAGTCGCGAAGAAGCCGTATTGAGGTCGACGCCGACGGCGTTGACGCAACTCATCACGGTGAAATCGAGTGCCGATTTGAGGTGGTCCTGGTCCACATCGTGCTGATACTGGCCCACGCCGATGGATTTTGGGTCGATTTTAACCAGTTCGGCCAGCGGGTCGATGAGCCGTCGGCCGATTGACACGGCACCGCGCACGGTGACGTCCTTGTCGGGAAATTCGTGTCGGGCGAGGTCGGAGGCCGAATAGACCGATGCCCCGTTTTCGCTGACTATATAAATATCGGTGAAGTCGGCCACGGGAGTGGAGCGCAGGAAAGCCTCGGTGTCGCGGCTGGCGGTGCGGTCGCCCAGTGCGATGGCCTCGATGTCGTGCGCGTCGATAAGCCTCATCAGCAGGCGTGTGGCCTCGATGGTCTCGCGGCGTGGTTCGTTGGGGTAAATGACGGCATCGTCAAGGAGATTGCCGTTTTCGTCGAGTGCGACTACCTTGCAGCCGGTGCGGTAGCCGGGGTCGATGGCCAGTACTCGCTTTCCGCACAGAGGCGGGGCCATAAGCAACTGGCGCAGGTTTCCGGCGAAGATGCCGATGGCGGCTTCGTCGGCCTTTTCTTTCCATTCGGCGGCGATTTCGTTTTCGATTGACGGACGCAACAGGCGGCGGTAGCCGTCGGCGATGGCGCGGCCGATAATCTCGGCGGCCGCAGGCGAGGCCTGGCGCGGCACGAACCACGATTTGATATACGAGATTGCCGCCTCGTCGTCGATTTCGACGCTGACGCGAAGTACGCCTTCCTGCTGTCCGCGCCTGATGGCCAGATAGCGGTGGGAGGGCAGCGAGCGTACGGGGTGGGAAAAGTCGGCGTAATCGCGGTATTTCCCGGTGGAATCGTTTGCGTCCTTGACGGCGGAGGTGCGGATTACGGCCGAGCGGCGCATGCGCGAGCGCAGGGAGTCGCGGGCGCGTGTATTTTCGCTGACCCATTCGGCAATGATGTCGGCGGCGCCGGCGAGTGCGGCGTCGGTGTCTGCCACCTCGTTGCGGACAAAGTGGGCGGCGGCAGCGGCCGGGTCGGCAGGGCTGCGGTGGCCCATGAGCATGCGTGCCAGGGGTTCGAGTCCGCGTTCGCGGGCCACGGTGGCGCGTGTGCGGCGCTTGGGCTTGAATGGCAGGTAGAGGTCTTCGAGTTCCGTGGCGGTGACGGCCTGGGAAAGGCGGTCGCCGAGTTCGTCGGTCATCTGTCCGGCCTCGGTGATGGTGGCGATGATATATGCGCGGCGGTCCTCGATGCGGCCCAGACGTTCGAGTTCGGTCTCGATTGAGCGTATGGCCACTTCGTCGAG
Organism: uncultured Porphyromonadaceae bacterium; assembly: GCA_905193395.1. Taxonomy (GTDB): domain Bacteria; phylum Bacteroidota; class Bacteroidia; order Bacteroidales; family Muribaculaceae; genus CAG-873. The sequence continues at coordinate 2,762 of CAJJOO010000080.1, read as the reverse complement.
GTTGCCGGTCACCTCCTTGCGGTAGCGGCTGATGAACGGCACTGTGGCGCCCTCGGCCAGGAGCGAGGCCGTGGCCCTGACGCCGGCCAGGGGCAGGTTGAGGTTGGCTGCGGCTGTGGCAATGATGTCGGCCATGGCGTCAGCGGTTGTTAAGGTTTAAGACGGTGATTTCGGGTGTGGCGCCGATGCGGGCGGGCATCGCCACGGTGCCGAGACCTATGTTGACATAGAGGTGGCGGCCAAGGCTGTCGGTGTAAAGTCCGCCCCAGGCGGGGTATCGCCAGGAGGCCGGCGAGAATCCGGCCAGTTCCACCTGCATGGCATGGGTGTGGCCCGCGAGGGTCAGGGCGATGTTGGCATCTGGCTTGTCGGAAATGGAGTCGCACCAGTGGGCCGGGTTGTGGCTCAGCAGAATCTTGAAATGGCTGTCGGCGATGTCGGGATAAGCCTCGTCAATCGAGCCGTATACGGGGAATGGCGGGTCGCCGATATTTTCGACGCCTATCAGGGCAATGGAGTCGTTTCCGGCACGCAGCCACACATGGCTGTTGTTGAGCATGCGGATTCCGGCGCGTGTCTCGAGGGCCTTGAGCGAGTCTGCGTCGGCTCGGTGGGCGGTCTCGTTTTCCCAGTTGTAGTAGTCGCCGTAGTCGTGATTACCCATCACACCCCAGACGCCGAGTGGGGCGCTGAGGCGCGAGAGCACGCCGGTGAAGGGCCTCAGTTCGTCGCTGTGGCGGTTGACTATATCGCCGGTGAAGAGGATGATGTCCGGTTCGAGTGCGTTGACGCGGTCGACCATGCGGCTCAGGAATGTTGTATCTGTGCCATAGGTGCCGGTGTGTATGTCGGAAATCTGAACAATTCTCAGTCCGTTGAAGGCTGCGGGCAGGGTGGGGACGGTGACATCGGTCTCGCGCACGTCAAGGCGGAAACGGTTGACGAGCGCGCCCCACCACATCAGTCCGAACACGGCGATGCCAAGCACGGCGCCGCAGACTTCGACGGGCCGCATCGGCCTGTGGAACAGCCTTTGCAGCCCGGTGCGCAGCAGCACGAACAGGGCGTAGACAATCTTCGAGACGTAACATGAGAGGTAGACGAACAGAATCCACATCAGCACGGTGAGCGCCTGGTCGCTGCCGGATTTCTTGGGCATGACGGCGGCGTAGACCAGAGCGCCCTGTGTGAGAACGGCGACGGCGATATAGGCCCGGCGTAGCCATTGCGGCGAACCCTTGCGGCGCAGGTGGCGGAAGATGAAGAAGTCGACCGCCAGGGCCAGAAGCAGGAGGATGAGAGTCGGAATCAGGGGCAGACGCATGGCGAAATGGGGTGAAGGGAGTGCGGGGCGCGTCAGTCGACGCAGGTAGTTGCCGCCTGCAACTGGTTGCGCAGGGGGTTGGCATACATGTTCAGCATCATCGAACGCATGAAGGCGCGTTCTTCGGGCGTCACGTCGTTGAGGTCCACGCGGTCCAACTGGCGGTTGATATAGGAGTCGAAAGTGGCGACGTCCTCGGCTGTATAGTGGGCGGCAAAGCGGCTTTCGCCTTCGATTTCGTCAAAGGCAATGTAGTTGCAGGGGAAAATGCGGTAGCCGCAGTGAATCGAGCGGTCAATCAGGCGGCAAGCCTCGCGGATAACCTCGTTGCGTCCGGAGCCGGGAAAGAGTTCGAGTTCGGGATTGATACAGGGGCTGATGTGCATGTGGACGTGGCCCTTGAATTTGAGGATGCCGGTTTCCATGCTGAACAGGTCGTCGTGCTGGCTTTTCTTGAACTCGGGGTCGCGGCGGCGCAGCAGGAATTCGCGTGCTTTCAGATAGTCGTTGGGGTCGTATTCGTAGGTGATGGACACGGGACAGAGCGAGGCGCCGAGGATGTTGGACTTGGTGTCGCTGCCGGGAGCGAGGCCTATCATCTTGATGAGGCTTTCCTGGGTCACGTCGTTCGAGTCCTTGGCGCGGCCTTCGCGCTGGGCGATCCACACGCTTTCGTGGCGCGTGTTAATCACGTAGTGGATGTAGTCCGAGAGGTGGCGTGCGGCCTGCAATGCCTCGACGATGCGTGTGTCGCGGCGCACGATGAAACTGCGGTTGAGTTTAACCAGGTCGGTAATCCAGTCGAAAATCAGCAGGTTGTTGCCGATAGCCACCTGGGTGATGGGCTTGTGCGCGCGGATGAAGCAGAGGTTCAGGAACGAGGCGTCGAGCACAATGTCGCGGTGGTTGGTGATAAAGGTGTAGTTGTGTCCGTCGACCACGTTTTCAAGGCCGTCGCAGGTGAGGCCCGAAGTGGTGTTTTTGACCAGGGTCTCGAGGAACGGACCCATGATGTCGAGTTGGAATTCGTCGCGGTTCGATACTTTGAGCAGGCGGCGGCAGAATTCGTCGTAGTCGATGTCGGGAAAAATGTATCTGACAGCGTGCTCGAAACCGGGTTCAGCGACCAGGCTGGCCACTTTTTCGCGGTATTGCGAGTCGTCGTAAGGGGCTATATCTTGAAATTCAGCGGGGATGCTGTTGGGTGTAATAGGTGTAGTCATGCCAACAAAACATAATATCACGGTCCAAAGTTACGACAAAATATCGGTTATTGCAAATTTCGGGCTGTGTGGGGCATGATGCGTAGGGAATGAAGTCAGGCCGCGTTCTCCGACTGAGCGGGAAGCGCGGCCTGTGATGAGGAAAAGAAGTCGGTGCGGGGACCGATTATTTCTTCGAAGCCTCGAGGGAAGCCTTGCGGAATTCCTTCATGGCT
>CAJJOO010000079.1 GCA_905193395.1 uncultured Porphyromonadaceae bacterium | reverse complement strand
CGATGTCGGTGATTGTGTCGCGAGCCCTGCCCGATGTGCGCGACGGCATGAAGCCCGTGCAGCGCCGTGTGCTTTTCGGCATGAACGAGATGGGCAACACCAGCGACCGGCCCCACAAGAAGGCTGCGAACTGTGTCGGCGAGGTGATGGGTAAATATCATCCCCACGGCGACTCGTCCATCTACGGCACCGTGGTGCGTATGGCCCAGGACTGGGCGATGCGCTACACGCTGGTCGACGGTCACGGTAACTTCGGCTCGGTCGACGGCGACGGTCCCGCTGCCATGCGTTACACCGAGGTGCGCCTCGCCAAGATGGGCGAGGAAATGCTGCGCGACCTCGATTCGGACACCGTGGATTTCCAGCCCAACTACGACAACTCACGCCAGGAACCTGTGGTGCTTCCCACGCGCTATCCCAACCTGCTGGTCAACGGTTCCGCCGGTATCGCCGTGGGTATGGCCACTAACATGCCTCCCCACAACCTCACGGAATCCATCAATGCTTCGATTGCCGTACTTGAGAACCCCGATATCACTCTGGACGAACTTATCCGCATAATCCCGGCTCCGGATTTCCCCACCGGAGGCACCATCTACGGCTACGACGGCGTGCGCGAGGCTTATGAGACCGGCCGCGGCCGCATCATCATCCGCGCCCGCGCCACCATTGAGCAGGAAGCCCAGCACGAGACCATCGTTGTCAACGAAATTCCATACGGTGTCAACAAGGCCGAACTCATCAAATACATCGCCGAGCTCGTAACGGACAAGAAGCTCGACGGCATCGCCGACATCAACGACGAAAGCGACGCCGAGGGCATGCGCATCGTCATCAAACTGCGTTCAGACGCCAACTCAAACGTCGTCCTGAACAAACTGTACAAGATGACCCAGATGCAGTCGTCCTTCGCCGTCAACAATGTCGCGCTGGTTCACGGCCGCCCGAAGACCCTCAGCCTCAAGCAACTGTTGCAGTCGTTCGTCGAGCACCGCCACGAGGTTGTCATCCGCCGCACCAAGTTCCGCCTCGGAAAAGCCCAGGAACGTGCCCACATCCTCGAAGGCCTCATCATCGCCTCGCAGAATATCGACGAGGTTATCGCCATCATCCGTTCCTCCGCTTCCACCGACGAGGCCCGCGAACGCCTGGCCGAGCGGTTCAGCCTCACCGAACCCCAGACTCAGGCAATCGTCGACATGCGTCTGCGTCAACTCACCCAACTGGAACAGACCAAACTCGAGGACGAATACAAGAAAATCGAGGAATACATCGCCGAACTGCAGCTGATTCTTACCGACGACAGCGTCTGCCGCCAGGTGATCAAGGACGAACTCATTGAAATCCGCGATGCATACGGCGACGAACGCAAGACCGACATCAATTATGCCGCAGGCAACTTCAACGCCGAAGACTTTTACAGCGACGACGACGTAATCATCACCATCTCGCACCTGGGCTACATCAAGCGTACCGCCCTCAGCGAATACCGCGCACAGAACCGCGGCGGCGTCGGCTCCCGCGGCAGCGTGACACGCGACGAGGACTTCATCGAGCACGTTTACACCGCCTCGATGCACTGCTCGATGCTCTTCTTCACAGACAAGGGCCTGGTATATAAGTTAAAGGTATACGAACTGCCCGAAGGCACCAAGGCATCCAAGGGCCGCGCCCTGCAGAACCTGCTCAACATCGAGGCCGGCGACAAGGTCAGCGCATATCTCGCCTGCAAGAACCTGGAAGATCCCGAATTTGCCGGTTCGCACTATCTGATTTTCGCCACCCGTCGCGGCGTTGTCAAGAAGACCGCACTCAGCGAGTACTCGCGCGTGCTGGCCAAGGGCAAGAAAGCAATCATTCTGCGCGAAGGCGACGTGCTGATCGGCGTCGAACTCACCGACGACAACAGCGACATCCTGCTGGCCGCACGCAAAGGCAAAGCCAACCGCTTCCACGCCTCCTCGCTCCGCGCCATGGGCCGTGTTTCAAGCGGTGTACGCGGCATGAAACTCGATGCCGACAACGAGGTCATCGGACTGATAACAATGTCGCCCGAAAGTGACAACACTGTGCTGGTTGTATCCGAGAAGGGCTACGGCAAGCGTACGGCCCTGGAGGCCTATCGCCAGACCGCACGCGGCGGCATGGGCGTCAAGACCATCAACGTTACCGAAAAAACCGGCAACCTTGTCGGCTTCCAGAGCGTTAATGACGAAAACGACCTTGTCATCATCAACCGCTCGGGCATGCTGATCCGCATCCGTGTCGCCGATATACGCGTTGCCGGACGTGCCACCCAGGGTGTCCGCCTCATCAACCTCGACAAGCGCGGCGACGAAATCGCATCCGTCTGCGCTGTTCCCGGCGACCCCGACGAGGAAACCGAAGCAATCGACGGCGAACAACTGCCCGAAATGACCGACGAGGACCTCAACGACACCGGAGACGCTCCCGAAGCAGACGCCCCGGAAACCGACGAAGAATAAATTTTTAACCTACATAATATACTGACAATGAAAAAACACTTAATCATCGCAGCCGCAGCAGTCCTTGGCGCTATGAGCCTCCAGGCTCAGCCCAACGTGCTGAAAGAGGCCGAACGCGCAATGAAGGACGGCAAGACTCCAGCCGAGGTAGTTGCCATCATCACTCCGGCGTTCACCGACCCGGCCACCGACAGCCTGGCACAGACCTACTTCATCCCCGGTAAGTCCATGTTCTCGCAGTACGACGAATTCTACGCCCTCAAACAGTTCAACAAACTGCCCGAAAACGGCGACCTCACCATGGCCAACGACCTTCTGGGCGGCTACGACTATTTCATGCGCGCACTTCCCCTCGACTCCATCCCTAACGAAAAAGGCAAAATCAAGCCCAAATACAGCAAGGAAATCTACAACACCCTGGCCGGCCATTACGGCGACTACAACACCGCCGCCCTTATCTTCTGGGAAGCCAAGGATTTCGCCAACGCCTACAACTCGTGGCAGATATTCCTCAACCTGGTCGACAACCCCGTCGTTCGTCCCATGCTTTCGTCGGTTCCCGCCGATACAGTCTTAGGTGAAATCTGCTACAACCAGGCAATCGCCGCCTGGCAGGCCGAAAACCTCCCCGCAGCCCTCAAGGCTTTCCAGAGCGCCAAGGCACGCGGATATAACAAGAAGCAACTCTACGACTATGCCATTGCCGTGGCAGCCAACATGCAGGACGATGAAGCCGCCTACAACTGGGCACTCGAGGCACAGCCCCTCTACGGCTCCGAAGATCCCTCCTACATAGGTTTTATCATCAACCACTTCCTCGTTGCCCAGGAATTTGACAAAGCCTTCAACATGATCAACGAAGCCATTGCCAACGACCCCGACAACGCACAGTACTACCTGGTGAAAGGCATCCTATACGACAACCAGAAGAACATGCCCGAGGCACGCGCCATGTTTGAGAAAGCCGTCAGCCTCGACAACCAGAACTGGCAGGCCCTCTACCAACTCGGCCGCAGCCTCTGCGAGGAAGCATACGCCCTGAGCGACTCCGCCCCCACATCGCCCGCTGAAAGCCAGGCTTTCTTCGAGACAAAGATTGTGCCCCTGTTCAAACAGGCCGCCGAATACCTCGAACAGTCCTGGAACATCAATAACGACAACACCGACGCACTGCGTTACCTCGACAACGTCTACTACAACCTCCGCGACGAGGCCAACAAGAAAGACGTAGAGCAGCGCATGGCCGCCGCCGGAATGGCAGTTGACTAAATCGCAACGACTCCAATACCAACGCCGGTGCGGGAAATCCCCGCACCGGCGCATATTTTAGCATGAAGAATGTGTTTTATGTGATTAATGTTTCTTATGCTCGCATATGATACATAAACAACTATGATACATAAACAACATAAATCACATAAACATCAATATCCCCTCTGCTTCCTCCTCTCTCTGCTCATGGCCTCTTTCAGGCCGCCGTTTTCAATAAAATCCGCTTCCAGAGATTTAAGAACCTTGGCGAGCATTGCTTCCATCTGGCGTATCAAGGTAAGCATTATATTTGCAACGGTCTCATCAGTGCGTCCTTCGCATTTATCCACAAACTCGCGAGGCTCATAATGATTTCGGCAATAATTGCGCGTGGCGATGGTGCGCGGATCATCGGCGGTCCAGGTTTCATACTTTTGTTGCCGCAGAAAATCGGCATAATCCTCCCGCAACTCCATTATTGACCCGCGGGCCACACCTATGAGTTTAATACACATCTCAGTAGAAATGGTGCCATCACACACGCCCTCAACGATATTCTGTTTGCAGGAACGCGCCGCCTGCCGCATCTGATCGATAGTGCGAGAACCGTGCGGTAGAGCACGATTTATGAACATTTCCGTAACATCGCAAATTATTACCGACTTGCGATAAACACTCCACGACGAATAATCCCCCGAAATTTTCAAAAATCCATTCATAAACAATCATCTATTATTTATTACATAATTCACATACATCACATAAATCACATAAACTAAACTATGGTGATGCTTTAAAGTATTTCATTACATATGTGAAAATATGACTTGTCGTGTTCGTCGGAGTCGAATTCGTATTTTGATTCGTTGATTATTGATGTTTTACTAACTTGCTCTATGTTTTGTTGTGATTCGATGTCCTCCTTATAGTATGGGCAATTAGCGGCATAATATGGTGATGGTTTAAGAGGTAAGTTGTGTTTCTTATAAAGTACGCACAATCTTTCACCATAGGAACCCTCCTGAGAAAATTTGCATAAAAAACAATTGCGTATTTTCACACCTCGTTTAGAAAAACCACGCAAAATGTCCTTAAAAGATGTCGCAATTTCTGAGATATAATAATGCTTATCTGGCTGTAACTTAGTATTTAATTCATAACAACGATCCTTAGTTTTAAAAGATTGGATATTGCCTTCTTTATTTAGATAAAAAACTTGTATTGACCTATAAACATCGTTACAATCATTATTACAGTCTTTGGGATTAAATTTTTCAGTTTTATCGAAGTTATATAATGTTATTGCATTACCTTCGTTGATATCTTCTAAAAGGTCATTATCAATATAATTATGTCTAACTGCATTTAATCGGCAATTATTAACTATTTTATCAATTTGTTCTTCCGATTGAATTGGTATTTCAATAATTTTTGCCCCGGAATTAATCTTTTCTTCAGTACACTTATGCGTAAACAATATGTCGATTAATATGGGTTTTCGATTGGGGTGTACTGATGATTTTAATAGCAAGTCGGCTCTATATTGATTATAATTTGCTTCAATTTCGCAAGTATCATAATAATTATGCAAATCATGTGTTACCGGTTTCCCTTTCCAGCATTTTGGAGAATCCTTGAAAGGGCAATCGAGAGAACAGTCTGCTTTGGCCTTATAAGAAAGATAAAAATGTTTGGAGGAAAGAAATGCTTCTTGAATCTTTATTTTTGCTAATTTGTGAAGATAGGATTCATATGAACAATTCTCTGTACTTTTATGAACGAAATGTTTTCTACGAATATTTCCTAAATGGGGAATCATTAATCCTCCGCAAATTGGGCAATAATACTTTTCCCCATGTTCTGCTACAGAAATATTAATAAGTTCATTTTGTTCATTATTCGCGTAACTATAATTTTGAGTGAATTCATTTTTCATAGATATAATTATTGATATTTATTTGTCCTTTTATTTAAAAGAAATAATAATGAAAATAATATAAATTGATATTGTCAAAAAATTCTTCTTATCCATCGATCAGCGCGTTCCATGCCCCATTGAACGTGCCATGTCCTACCGTTTGATTTATCCATCAATATAAACTGATAAATATTGTCCGTAGGGTAAAGTTCAAAGAAACTTGTCGAGGAAAGAGAAAGATTTTCGGTATTTACCGGAACTGAAAGTTCATTATATTTGTCGGTAGACCACTGGATTTGTTCTATCTGTCCTGTGACTCTATCAAGTCTTAGAAAGTTGTATATATTTTTTGTCGGATATAGTTCGAACCTGTTTCCCAATTCGCTATTAATAATTCGCATTTCTATACCATTAAGAATATTTTGAATGTTAGAAAATACTGAATCATTGTTTTGCCTATATGTTCTTTGTGCATAGAGGCATGCACTAAGACTAATTACTAAAATCGCTGTGAGTGTGAATTTTTTCATTTCTGAAAATTTTAAAACTGCTTTTATTGGTTGTCTAATAATAACCATAATTCATAATTATTGTGTGTTAATGAAAATTCTTCTAATCTGTCTGCAAAATCTTGCAAATCTTTTGATTGCATAATTATCTCTACGGCTTTAATCATTAAATTATATTCTTCCATAGGATATGCTGCTTTTATATTAAACTTTTTATCGCATAAGAAGATAAATTCGCTTGGCAACACATTCCCAAGTCCATTTAAACTTGAAAATTTGTGATATACTTTCCAGCCATTGAATTTGCTGCTTCCGGTTGCCGCTTGAATATTCTTGATTTTTTCAAGTTGGGCGACAAATATGTTTGACTTTTCCTTTAATAATCGTTGGTATCTTTCATAATCTTGTTTTGCTCGTCTGTACTTAACGTTTCCATAGCCACCAAAGTATCCCACTGGTGCGTAGGCTTCCATTGAATCTTCCGCATCATGTATTTTTGTAAGGTATTCATTCAAAATTTTAAATAACTCAAGTATATTCTTGGATTCATTTATGATTTCAATAGAAATAGCAGAACTGTCAACCCTTGTTTTAATGGGCTT
>CAJJOO010000078.1 GCA_905193395.1 uncultured Porphyromonadaceae bacterium | reverse complement strand
GGTGGGTGCGTCGGTTTTGCGGCCGTTTTGGGGCTGCTGACCGTGGACGCTTTTATTTGATGATTACCTTGACGGCGCTGTTGCCCTGGCGGCGGATATAGATGCCGGCGGCTGCGGGCTCGGTGATTTCAATACCCTGCAGGTTGAACCACTGTGCCTCGGCTTCGGCGGGAGCGAGGGCGTCGGCGATGCCGGAAACGTTGCCGTCGGCGTCAATGCCGTAGGACAGGTGACCCGAGGTGGCACCGTTTCCGTCGATCGAGCGGACGTGGATGTTCTTGCCGCGGTAGTCGTCGATAGCGTAGGTTGCAATCTGGCCATCGAGGTCTTCCCAGGCGTGTTCACCCTCGGCTTCGTCGGTCACTTCACGGACCACGGCCTTGGCGGTGGGAGTGGCGGGGAGAAGTTCCTCAACGGCGTGCTGCAGTTTGTGTCCTTCGGGAGCCACGAACATGATGCAGCCTTCGGTCTCGGTGAGGTCGCGGAATTCAAGGTCGTTGGGGTAGACGTAGGAGAAGTGGGTGAGAGTCGAAGCCTCGTCGAATACAGCCGAGCACTGATCGGCACCGTACGAAGAACCGTTATTGTACTTGACAACAAGTTTAGTCTCGCCGGCCTTTGCAGGTGCGGCTGCGGGAGTCACGTTGCCATCGGAAACGGCGGATGTGGCATCTACGAGAGGATAGTTGACGCCGAAACCTAAGGCAATCGACATTCTCGACGAGGGCCAGGTGAACATACCGCCTTTGAGGGTTGCGGAAACAATGCTTCCGACTTTACGGTAGGCAACGAGGCCGTTGCAAGCCTTGATGTCGTTCCATGCCCCGGCGGGGTAGAATCCTTCGAAGCCCTCGGGCAGGTCGCTGTTTTCGGTGATTATCTGCGCGCCTGTGGAAGTGATGTTGAAATAAGCAGCATCGGTGGAAGCGGTGACGCGGAACTGGGCAACGCCGCTGCAGTCGACCTTGGTGGGGGCGTTGTATTTGAGGTCGATTTCGCCCCAGAGACCTGTGGCAACCGGTTCAACTGTGGGAACTCCGAAGAAGGCGTCGAAAGCATCGGCGGGAACAGTTGCGGTGGTACCGATGGCGTCGCCGGTGGGAACTACGGACAGAATCACATCCTTGGCGGGTTTCTGGAAGAAGTTGATTGTACCTTCCTTAGTGGAGACTGTGCCGAGGACATCGTTGCCCTGCTTGATGGTGTAGGGGGCGTGGTCGCCGGGATCGTTGATGGTGAAGTGTACGGCCAGGTTATTGAGGCGGGTAGAAGTAGAGGAAGTGCCGGTCACAACATTGGTGGAGTATGTAACGCTTTCGAAGGAAACGACATCCTGAGTTGCACCGTAGGTGAGCGGTGTGTAACCGATTTCAAGGTAGGGAAGATAGTTCCGAGGATTAGAAAGTTCTCCGGTGGCTGTGACTGATTTGCCGGCAATTACGCCAGAATGGTGATTACCATCGGTCGAACTGAAAACATAGGAACCGGTAATCAAATCACTTCCACTTTCCATATTATCAGATATGGTACTGTTGGTAACAAAAGTCAAAACAAGACCTTTGCCTTCATAAATAATAGGTTCGTCGAAAGTTACAGTTACAGGAAGACATCCCCCTTCCTGATAAAAATTGAACATTCCAAACCATTCTTCAGATGTAAGATCAGGTGTTCCGGTGCCTTTAACATCAGAAGAATAGTCAATCCATTGTGGTTTGCTGTTTTTTATCGGAAATGTAAGACCTTCTTGATTGTGTGCGTAGACAGTGACCTCAAACGAACCTTCGTAGTTGACCCCGGCTGCCCCATCAATGAAAAAGGTCAGCGAAGAAATCTCTGCTTTGGTTGTTCCATTTGCATCGATTTTATAGAGTTCACCAAGTTCAGTCGGAGTATATATAACTTGTGAAATGGTTGTAGGATAGTAATATCCCTGCAGATTTTACGAGATATTTGTTCCGGGTAAATTTGCTATTTCTTGAGATTTCTTTGTTCCAATGCTGGCGGTTGTGGCTTCGCCCGGGGTGACGGAGGGGCCGGCTTTTTCCTCTACAAGTTCGTAGTCGAATTTTATGTCGGGAACAGTCGCAGAAGGAGAAATATTTCCGGATGTCATCGGATTAAGGGCACTATCTTTTGAGTCCATTGCGCAAGCGCACCCGGAGATTGCAACAGTATAAACGCCAGCATCCATTATTTCGCCATAGAATTCGCAAGTGTTTTCAGTAAAGAAAGTGAGCAATAGTCCCTGACCAGCGTATTTTAATTCTTCCGGCAGTGTGAATGAGATGTCGAAAGTTTCGTCAGCAGGCACTTCTGTTGCGGGAATGGAGACTTTAATCGGATTTTCGGTTGAGAATGGATGCCAGGTGAAATCCGAACCTTTTTTGGGAAATGAGGCTGGGTCCATGTTTTCTACATATAGGGTTATGTCAAGGGATCCATCACCACCGTAACAGCCATAAAATGCATTGGAGTATGCCTTAATCGTCAAAGTTTTTATGTTGGCATATGTTGTAGTTCCGTCTGCTGCCGTTGTTGGCACAATTGAGGTGAGTGCATCAGACGTGAGGATTGCCTGACATGATGAGTAGGTATTTGTCGAAATAAAGGGGACACTTTCACTTGCAAGAGGATTAGAGCCAGATCCATATCCATCCCACTTGCTTTGGCCGCCGAGGTAGAATGTGCCGGAGCCGGTGGCTGCCGTGGCGGCGAGGGAGGCCAGCGCGAGGATGGCTGTCAATAATTGCTTTTTCATAGGATTGAAATTTGATGTTTTTCTTGATTTGGGAGCGGACAGGGCGAGCTGATGAGCGGCGGTGTCCGCTCCCGGTTTGGTTGTCTTATAGATAATTATTTGATATAGACTTTGGTGGCAGTGTCGCCCTGGCGGCGGATATAGAGTCCGGGTGCAGGGGTGCCTGTCACGGTCTGTCCCTGGAGGTTGTAGAGTGTGGCGGGGGCATCGGCGGCCGTTGTGGCGGCCGATGTGATGCCATCACCGGTGGTGTAGCGGAATTTGGCGATGGGCACGTATTTCATGGGGCCCATGTAGGGGAACTGGAGGCCGGTGTCGTAGATGCGCTCGAAGGTTTCGGAGTCGCGGTCGGAGGCCATGTTCATGTTGGTGTAGCGGTCGGTCTCAACGACATACTGCTGCATGGCCTGTGCTTCCTGGCCGTTGGTCACCTCGCTCCAGACGGTGATGAGGAGGTTGTGGCCGTCGTAGAGCAGGGGACGGTCGAGCACGAAGTGGATTTCCTCGTCTTCGTAGTAGTAGAGTTCGACTTCGTAGTCGAGGGTGGATGAGGGGGCGGAGTTGTCGAACGTGCACCAGTAGTACTGGTCGCCCTCGGCCTGTTTCTCGAATTCGGAGGGTTCGTAGTTCTGGATGAAGAGGTTGAGTTTGGCGGTGATCCAGGCAGTTGAGCCGTTGTCGCCGTATTTGAAAATGACCTCGGTGATGGAGCCGTTGTCGTCGGCAATCTGTTTGAGCATCGAGGCGGGGTAGATGAACTGCGAGCCGGTGTATTTGGTGTAGAACTGGAAGGGCGAGCGCTGGTAGAAGGAGCCGTCGTAGAGATGTTCGGCTGGGTTCTCGAAGTTGCCAACGTTACATTCGCGGATGCCGGCGGGGTCCTGGGCGTAACCGGCCAGTGCGGTTGCAAGCAGTGCGGTGGTGAGTAGAAGTTTCTTCATAGAGAGTGTGTGGAAATGAATGTGTGTGGAATGTATGGATAGGCGTATCGGCGGCCGGGGAAACGCCGGGGCTTCCCAGGAGGCCGGAAGCGGAGATTTTTTATTTTACAACGACCTTGGTGGCGGTGTTACCCTGACGGCGGATGTAGATGCCGGGAGCGGAGTGGTCGTCGATCTGCATGCCGCCGAGGTTGAACCAGAGTGCGGGAGCGTCGGCGGGGGCGTCGGCGTCGATGTCGGCGATGCCGTTGCGCAGGGATACGCGTTCAAGGGCCGAGAAGGGCGAATAGGTGATGTCGTAGTCGTAGGGATCCTCGGGGTCGGGATAGTAGACGGAGATAGCCATGACGTCGTATGCCACTTCGGGGGCGCTGTTGAGGTATTTCATGTCGCTGAAGGTGTGGGATGTGACGCCGGAGCCTTCTTCGGTCTCGAAGTATTCTATGAGACGGAGATAGGTGTCGCCGGCCTGGAGTTCCTGGGTGATGGTGATGTCGTCGAGGAAGTCGTAGTAGTCGGCATAGAGGCCTTCGGTGTCGTTGGCCTGGCCGTAGTCTGTTACGGTGATGAATGTGTCGTGGACGCCGTTGGTGAATTCGAGGTCGAAGGTGTTGTAGCCGGTTGTGGTGAGGGTCACGTCCTTGGTCTGGACATCGGTTCCGTGGGATTCGATGCGCACCATGCCGCCGCTATAGCCGCAGAGGCCCAGATGGATGGTGAATTTGCCGTCGTTGTTCGTCAGGTCGATATAGGGCGAGTAGACGATGCCGCTGACCATGCCTGCGGCAAAGACGGGAAGGGAGGCGCCCCAGTCGGGGGTGGAGACCATGTCGAGGTCATCGAGGTCGACGTACATGTCGGCGTAGGCCTCGGGCGACTGGAAGGTGCCGAGTTTCACCATATCGAAACTCTCGCTGAGGATGGTGTGGGTTCCGGCTTTGGATACCTTGATGGGTTCGTAGCAGGTGACCTGATAGAGGTCGGCGCCGGCAAATGGTTTCCAGTTTGCGGTGAACGATGTGGCGGTAACGTCGGTTGCCGGGAGCACGACGGGCGCATTGGCGCCGGCGGCGTGACGTGCGACCTTGACAGGAGCAGCCGTGGCACCGAGGGAGAGGAGGACGGAAACGGATAACAGTGTGTAAAGTTTTTTCATAGAAATAATGGAAATGTGTATACCGGCGGCAAATTTATGAAAATTTGTTTATCGGCACAACAAAATGAAATAAAAAACGTGAAAAAGTGGAAATTTTAACATTTTGATGAAAAAGCACCCCGGCGGCCGGGGCCGTCGGGGTGCGGGGTATCTTCAGGCGGGTTGCGCCGTGGAGCGGATTATTCGCTGCACTTGGCGTTGATGAACTCGCGGTTGAGGCGTGCGATGTTGCTCAGGGGGATGGATTTGGGACATTCGGCGGCGCAGGCACCGGTGTTGGTGCAGTTGCCGAAGCCGAGTTCGTCCATCTTCTTGACCATGGCGCGAGCGCGACGGCGACGTTCAACCTGACCCTGGGGCAGGAGGGCAAACTGGCTGACCTTGGCCGAAACGAAGAGCATGGCCGAGCCGTTCTTGCAGGCAGCGACGCAGGCGCCGCAGCCGATGCAGGTGGCAGAGTCCATGGCCATGTCGGCGATCTCTTTTGAGATGGGGGTGTCGTTGGCGTCGGGCGCACCGCCGCAGTTGAACGACACGTAGCCGCCGGCCTGCTGGATTTTATCGAAGGCGTTGCGGTCGACGATGAGGTCGCGGATCACGGGGAAGGCGGCTGAACGCCAGGGTTCGATCGTGATTGTGTCGCCATCGTTGAATTTGCGCATGTGGAGCTGGCAGGTCGTGATGCCCTGGACGGGTCCGTGGGGGTGTCCGTTGATATAGAGCGAGCACATGCCGCAGATGCCTTCGCGGCAGTCGTTGTCGAAGACGACGGGCTCTTCGTTCTGCTCTACGAGCTGCTGGTTGAGCATGTCGAGCATTTCGAGGAAGCTGCTGTCGGTCGAAACATTGTCAAGATGGTAGGTGGCAAAGCAGCCTTTTTCTTTGGGACCGCGTTGACGCCAGATTTTCAGATTTACGCTGATAGTTTTTTCCATAATCAATGAATTATTGAGGCGTCGTCGCCATTAAGATTTATAGTTACGTGTCTGAACCTGGATAGCCTCGTATTTGAGGGGCTCTTTGATCAGAATGGGCTTCTCGTTGTCGCCGGTATACTTCCAGCAGCTGACATACATGTAGTCGGCGTCGTTACGCTGTGCTTCGCCGTCGGCTGTCTGATATTCTTCGCGGAAGTGGGCGCCGCACGATTCGTTGCGGTTGAGGGCGTCGATGGCCATCATCTTGGCGATGACGAGGAAGTCTTCGAGGCGCAGGGCCTTTTCGAGCTCGGTGTTGAGGTCGTCGGCGCTGCCCACGATGCGCAGGTCGCTGTAGAATTCTTTGCGTACTTCTTCGATTTCGTCGACGGCTTTGACGAGGCCCTGGAGTGTGCGGCCCATGCCGACGAGGTTCCACATCACATGACCGAGACGTTTGTGGATTTCGTCGGGTGATTTGGTGCCCTTGATGGCCATGAGTTTGGCGATGCGGTCGCGGACGCCCTGTTCGGCCTTGTCGAATTCGGGAGCCGATGTCGAGAAGCGGGGCACTTTGATCTGGTCGCTGAGGTAGTTCTGCATGGTGTAGGGCAGAACGAAGTAACCGTCGGCGAGACCCTGCATGAGGGCAGATGCGCCGAGGCGGTTGGCGCCGTGGTCAGAGAAGTTGCACTCGCCGATGGCGAAGAGGCCTTTGATAGAGGTCTGGAGTTCGTAGTCTACCCAGATGCCGCCCATGGTGTAGTGGCTTGCGGGGAAGATCATCATCGGGGTGTGGTAGGGGTTGTCGTCAGAAATCATCTGATACATGTCGAAGAGGTTGCCGTAGCGGTCGCGCACGACATCTTCGCCCAGACGGTCGATGGCATATTTGAAGTCGAGGTAGACGGCGTTGCCTGTGCCTACGCCATAGCCTGCGTCGCAGCGTTCTTTGGCTGCACGGCTGGCGATGTCGCGGGGGCAGAGGTTACCGAAAGCCGGGTAGCGGCGTTCGAGA
>CAJJOO010000077.1 GCA_905193395.1 uncultured Porphyromonadaceae bacterium | reverse complement strand
GTTATGCCGACTGTGGTTTCGACGTCGACATGGGTCCTCTGTTCCAGACTCCTGCCGAGGCTGCCCGCCAGGCTGTCGAGAACGACGTCCATATCCTTGGCGTAAGTTCGCTGGCTGCCGGCCACAAGACTCTGATTCCTCAGGTTATCGAGGAACTCAAGAAACTCGGCCGCGAGGACATTCTGGTTACTGCCGGCGGTGTAATCCCCGCCCAGGACTATGACTTCCTGTACAAAGCCGGTGTCGCCGCCATCTTCGGCCCCGGCACACGTATTCCCGCATCCGCCATCAAGATGCTGGAAATTCTCAACGAAGACTGACAACAAAATCTCTTATAGCATTGCAAAGGTCGCCGTGTCCGTGAGGATGCGGCGACTTGTTCTTCGTTCCTAATGTGTCTCGCCCTGAATATTTGCAGGAATAGGGCGTGGACGGCGGAAATTTTGTATCTTTGTACCTGTTCAATCCACCGAAAATGCCAAACAGAAAATTTCTACGGCAACTGGCCGACTACTGTTGCGCCGGCGCCTCCGGAACCGACCTCGCCGACATAATATTCGTTTTGCCAAACAAGCGTTCGGCCATGTTTCTGCGCCATTACATCACGCAGATATTCAACGAAAAGGTGGTGTTTATGCCGCGATTCACCACCTTCGGCCGCTTTGTCGCACGAAATTCCGGGCTGAAGGAGGCCTCGCGCAACGACTGCCTGTTCACGCTCTACAATTCATACCGTAAGGTGCTCGAACGCCGCGGCGCCACAGCCTCCATTGCCGAATTCGACAAATTCGTGTTCTGGGGCGAGATGATTCTCAACGATTTCGACGAGATAGACCTTTCGCTGGCCGATCCGCACATGCTGTACACCAATCTCCGCAACCTGCGCGATATCACGGCCGATTATCTCACACCGGCGCAGAAAGAGGTGTTCCGCAACTACTGGGGCGATACTGCGCTTACCGTCAACCATGGTGCCGACACGTTCTGGCTCCATACCGCAGCCGACGGCGACGGCCGGCCCATGGCGCGGCGATTCATTGCCCTGTGGGAAATCCTGGCCGACGTATATGCCGATTACACACAGTCGCTTTCGGAGCGTTCCATGGCCTCGGTAGGCATGCAGGCCCGCCGTGCGGTGAAGGCGTTCACCGACATTCCTGTTGAAAAACTGCGCGGACACCGCTATGTCTTTGTCGGCCACGCCGATCTGTCGGTGGCTGAAATCACCATAATGAAACGCCTGCGTGACGCTCGCGCCGCCATGTTTTTCTGGGATACCGCCTCGCCCCACTTTTTCGAGGCCGACGGAGGCAACCGCGCTATGGCCACAATTGCCAGGCATGCCGAAATTTTCCCCATGCCGGCGGATTTTGCCTGCGACCCGGTCGACACTCTGCCCGAGATTACCCTTACCGGCGTGCCGTCTTCAACCTTGCAGGCCAAACAGGCCGGCGACATCGTGCGCCGTCTCTATGACGAGGGCGCGTTGCGCAATGCAGCCGACCTCACCACCGCAGTCGTACTGCCGGATGCCTCGTTGCTCATGCCGCTGATGCTGAGTCTTCCGCCGGACATCACGGCCATCAACGTGACAATGTCTATTCCGTTCCAGACCACGGCTTTCGCCACTCTGTTCCGCGTAATCGTGTCAATGCAGATGCGCGCCCGCAAACGCCGCGGCCGCTGGACTTTTTTCTTCCAGGATATCCTGGAACTCCTTGCGCATCCCTATCTCAGGCTGATTGCTCCGGATGCCTCCGAATCACTGCGTCACCTGATTCACCGCCGGCGCCTCTACAACCTGTTTGCCGACGAACTCTGCGGGCAGTATCCCGACCTGAGTTTCATATTTACCGCCGTCGGCGACCTGAAATCGGCCGCGGAGGTCTACGGCTATATATGTAACCTGATAGAAGGTATCCGGCAGAACCTGGCTGCACATGTACAGCCGGGCGCCCTGGCCCTGTCGCATGAAATAGACATTCTCGACGCCCTGCGGCATGAGGTGGACGACCTGAAACTGATGATTGAGCGCTATGACATCTCGATGAACCAGTCAACGTTCTTTGTGATGTTCGAGCGCATTCTGGCCGCGCGCCCTATCAATCTGAACGGTACCCCGCTGAAAGGATTGCAGATTATGGGGGTTCTGGAGACGCGCGACCTTGATTTCGACAATGTCGTGATGCTGTCTATGAACGAGCGCACCTTCCCCCGCCGCGACTACGTCAGGACGATGATTCCCAACAACCTCCGTTACGGCTACGGACTGCGTCCGGTCGAGGAACAGGAGAGTTACTATGCCTATTATTTCTACCGTCTGCTGTCGCGGGCGGTGCGCGCCGACCTGATTTACGATACACGTACCGGAAACCGTGGCAGTGGCGAGATTTCGCGCTACCTCACCCAGTTGATGTATCTCCACGACAAGGGCAACATAGTTCATAATTCCGTGGATATGAGCGGTTCCAACTTCTCGCCGCGTGTGATTGACGTGCAGAAGACTCCTCAGGTGCTGGACGAACTCGCTATATTCACCCGGCCCGACGGCAAGTGCCTTTCGGCCTCGTCGCTTAAAGATTATCTTGACTGTCCCTTGAAATTCTATCTTTCGGCTGTGAAAGGCATGCAGGCTGACGACGAGCCGAAGGAGTATCTTGACGCCGCCGCCCAGGGCGACGTGTTCCACCGGACGGTCGAGCGTTTGTTCGCCCCTTATGAAAATGCTCTCATTGACGCGTCCGCGATAGACGAGATGACTGCATCGGGACGTATCGACACGATTCTTAATGCAGTGATATCCGAGGTGGCCATGCACAGCGACACAACCCTGGCCCCCGAGGAACTGAACGCCGAGGCCGAACTTGTCCGGATTGTGGTCCGCCATCAAGTGGAATATATGCTGGGCATCGAGCGCGCGAATATAGAAAAAGACGGCGCCTTTACGTATATCAAAGGAGAGATGGCTGTCAGGACGCAATGGCGACTGACGCCGGCGCTGACTGTCAATTTCAAAATGAAAATTGACCGACTGGACCGTCTCGAAGCAGGTTTCCTGCGAATTATCGACTACAAGACAGGTACCGACGATACATCGGCAAGCAAAATCGACAGCCTCTTTACCAGCACATCCAAGCACGGTCTGTTCCAGTTGATGGTATATGCCGAGGCCCTGGCGGATTATATCGCCGACAATCCCGAATCGGAGGATCTCAAACAGGTGACCGGACTTGCCGACAACTCGCTTGCCCGCGATAAACTCAGCATCAGAATAGTTCTAAACAGTCTGCGCAAGATAATGCTGACCGGCTCGGTTCCAGAAGTTTCGCTGCCGGGTTCCAGGAACAGCGGCCGGCAATATCCGGACGAACACGCCGCCTTCCGGCCTCTGCTGGACTCCCTTATTCAATCCATATTCGACCCCGAAAAGCCCTTTGTACAGAGCGAGGACGACAAAGCCTGCCGCTTCTGTCCTTTCACGCGGCTTTGCGGCCGCACTCCGTCTACCGACGAACAGATCCCGCGATGACATCAATCTACGTCCATATCCCATTCTGCCACTCCAAGTGTATCTACTGCGACTTCTATTCGCTGCCGGGACTGCGCCGGGCCGGCGAAGTGGCTGACGGTATCGTGGCCGAGTACACAGCCCGGCGAGGCGAACTGCCGGGACCTCCGTCAACGGTATACTTCGGCGGTGGCACGCCTTCGTCGCTTCCCGTTGAAATTCTCGAACGGATTGTGGAAGGATTGCCCCTGGAATCCGTGACGGAATTTACTATCGAGGCGAATCCCGAGGATATTGATGCCGTGAAAGTCGATGCCTGGCGCCGGATGGGCGTCAACCGCGTCAGCATGGGAATCCAGACGCTCGACGACGATGCCCTGCGCCGCATGGGCCGCCGTCACAGCGCCGCGCAGGCCATGGCGGCCGTGGATATTATCCACGGTGCCGGAATCGACAATATTTCCGTCGATATGATTTACGGCCTTCCCGGTCTGACGCCCGAACGGTGGCAGGAGGATCTGAGGCGCGTTCTTGCCCTCGCGGTCGACCACCTTTCAGCCTACTGCCTGACGTATAATGAAGGCACGGTGCTATACCGGCAGATGCAGCAGGGAAAAGTGACACCGGCCGACGACGATACGATTGCCGCGCAGTATGAAATTCTGTGCCGCGAATCTGCCGGCGTCGGGTTCGAGCATTACGAGATTTCCAATTTCGCCCGCTCCGGCCGGCGTTCCCGGCATAACTCGGCTTACTGGAATCCCGACTCACAATGGCTGGGCCTCGGACCGTCGGCACATTCTTTTGACGGGACAGTGCGGAGAATTGACATTGCCGACACCGGCCGCTGGCTTGAATCCCTTCCACGGCCCTTCGAGATCGACGAGGAAACGCCCCTCGACCGTATCAACGACACCATTGTGACCTCGCTGCGCACTCTCGAAGGCCTTGACCTCGGCCGTCTCCCAGGCGATATCGCGCAGGGCGTTATGGCAGACGCCGCGCGATTTGTAGAGTCCGGCCACATGCAGTATGACGGACGCCGGCTTTCCATTCCGCCCGCGCGCTGGCTGACCGCCGACGCATATATCCGCGAACTAATCCGCGTGTAGCCTGCGAAAAAATTTGCTCCGGGTGTTGCCCGTACGGTCTTATTTCATTACCTTTGCACACGGTAAACCCACATTTCCAATTATGATTACTTTCTTCAAAAAAGATAGTAAAACTATCTTTTTGGTACAATCCAATCACGACCTGACCGGCGAAGAGATTAAACGCCTGTCATGGCTCATGGGCGGCGCACGCCCCCTTTCGGGCCGAAATCTGAAAGGCCGCTTCGTCGGGCCGCGTAAAGAAATGATAACTCCGTGGAGCACCAATGCCGTCGAGATTTCCCAAAACATGGGTCTTGGCGGCATTGAGCGTATTGAGGAGTTCAGGCGCGTACCTTCGGGCACCGAACCGGTCTACGACCCCATGCTCAGCCGCGTCTACGACGGTCTGCGGGCCTCGGTGTTCTCGGCTGCCGACCATCCGGCCCCGGTTGTCCATATCGACGACATCGCGGCCTATAATGAAAGCGAGGGTCTGGCGCTGTCGCCTCAGGAAATCGAATATCTCGAATCCCTGGCCGCACGTCTCGGCCGCCCGCTGACCGACAGCGAGGTCTTCGGCTTCTCGCAGGTCAATTCCGAACACTGCCGCCACAAGATTTTCAACGGCAAGTTCGTCATTGACGGCAAGGAGCAGCCGCAGACACTTTTCGGCATGATCAAGGCTACTTCAAAGGCCAATCCCAACGGCCTGGTTTCCGCTTACAGCGACAATGTGGCCTTTGTCAAGGGCCCGAAAATCCATCAGTTTGCCCCGGCACATCCGGAACGCCCCGACTATTTCGGCGAGCGGACAATCGATACCGTCGTATCCCTGAAAGCCGAGACACATAACTTTCGCACGACAGTCGAGCCGTTCAACGGCGCCGCTACCGGCACCGGCGGCGAAATCCGCGACCGTATGGGCGGCGGCCGAGCCTCGATGCCCCTGGCCGGAACAGCAGTCTATATGACATCGTATCCCCGTCTGCGCCCCTCGCAGGCCTGGGAACTGGCATCTAATCCGCGCGTGTGGCTGTATCAGTCACCCTCGGAAATCCTTATAAAGGCCTCGAACGGCGCCTCGGATTTTGGCAATAAATTCGGTCAGCCCCTGATCTGCGGTTCGCTGCTCACCTTCGAGCATAACGAAAATGACATCCGTTTCGGCTATGACAAGGTGATAATGCTGGCCGGCGGCGTGGGCTATGCCGATGCCAAGGATGCTGTCAAGGGCACGCCCGAGCCCGGCCAGAAAGTGATTGTTTCCGGCGGCGACAACTACCGCATCGGCATGGGCGGCGGTGCCGTCTCGTCGGTCAACACCGGTTCCTATGCCAACGCCATCGAACTCAATGCCGTACAGCGTGCCAATCCCGAGATGCAGAAGCGTGTCTACAATGTGGTGCGCGCCCTGGCCGAAAGCCCCCGTAACCCCGTGGTGTCGATTCACGACCACGGCGCCGGAGGCCACCTCAACGCCCTGAGCGAACTGGTGGAAAGCACCGGCGGACGCATTGATATCGACGCACTTCCCGTCGGCGACCCCACGCTGAGCGACAAGGAAATCATCGGCAACGAAAGCCAGGAACGTATGGGCTTCGTGATTAATGCCGAGGATATTCCCCTGGT
The DNA here is from genome assembly GCA_905193395.1 of uncultured Porphyromonadaceae bacterium. GTDB lineage: Bacteria > Bacteroidota > Bacteroidia > Bacteroidales > Muribaculaceae > CAG-873. The sequence goes on along the minus strand of CAJJOO010000077.1, from coordinate 603 downwards.
CGAGCGTATCGCCATGCGCGAACGCGCTCCGATGTACGTCGTGGGCGAAACCACCGGCGACGACCGCTTCGTATTTTCCCGCGCCGACGGCTCGCATCCCATCGACCTGGCGATGGCTGACATGTTCGGCAATTCTCCGCGCACGGTGATGGAGGACGAGACCGTAGAACGCAAATGGACGGCCGCCGATGTTTCCGAAACCGAAATTCCGACATATATAAATAATGTACTCTCGCTCGAGGCTGTGGCCTGCAAGGACTGGCTCACCAACAAGGTCGACCGCTCCGTTACCGGACGAATCGCCCGTCAGCAGTGCCAGGGTCCATTGCAGTTGCCGTTAAGCGACTGCGGTGTCGTCACCCTCGATTATCGCGGGAAGGCCGGAATCGCCACATCGCTGGGGCATGCGCCCCAGGCGGCCGTGGCCGATGCCGCTGCCGGCAGTGTGTTGGCCATAGCCGAGGCTCTGACCAATATCGTCGGCGTCAACCTTGCCGACGGCCTGCGCGGCGTTTCGCTCAGCGCCAACTGGATGTGGCCCTGCCGCAACAAGGGCTTCGACGCCTCGCTTTACGGCGCTGTCAGTGCCTGCTCGGAGATGGC
>CAJJOO010000076.1 GCA_905193395.1 uncultured Porphyromonadaceae bacterium | reverse complement strand
GACGGGCTCGCGCCCCGCCATTCCGCCGGTCGAAGGGGCCGAACTCCTTTCAACCAGCGACGATGTTCTGGCGATGACTCAATTGCCGGAAAGCATGGTGATTATAGGTGCCGGTGTCATCGGCATCGAGTTTGCCTCGGCCTTTTCGACCTTCGGCGTCAAGGTCACGGTAGTAGAATTTTGCAAGGAAATCCTGCCGCCCTTCGACCCTGAAATTGCCAAGCGCCTGCGCATGGCCCTGACGCGCCGTGGAGTAACGTTCATGCTCTCGTCCAAAGTCGTTTCGGTCGAGGCCGCCGCCGGCCGCAGGAAGTTGCGCGTCGAAACTCAGCGCGGCGTGGTCGAAGTCGATGCAGATATGGCTGTTTCCGCTGTCGGCCGCCGGCCCGTGTTGCCCGCAGGACTGGAAAAAGCCGGAATCGCACTGGATTCCCGCGGCTTTATTGCTGTCGATGAGAACATGAGCACATCCGCCGAAGGCACTTATGCCGTCGGCGATGTCAACGGCCTGTCGCTGCTGGCACATTCGGCATCGGCGCAGGCACGAGTGATTCTCACAGGCAATCCCCGCTGCTTCGACGCCTCGCAGGTCCCGGGTGTTGTGTATTCCATACCCGAACTTGCCTCAGTGGGTCCCCTTCCGCAGACTTTGGAGCAGGACGGTGTTGAATACCGCGCCGTCAAACGCCAGTATGCTTCGCTGGGCAAAGCACGTGCCGACGGCTCGGACGGTGTGGCGAAATTCCTCGTCTCGGCAGCCGACGGACGGCTGCTTGCGGCCACAATTCTCGGCGACCATGCCGGCGACCTGATTATGGAAGCCGAAATCCTCATTGCCGACCGCCGCAGTCTCCCCGATGCCGCTTCGCTTTACATCCATCCCCACCCCTCGATGTCCGAGATTTTTATCTGATTTCCATTATAGAAAAAATTCCATAATCGGGCATCTAAGTCAAAAATATTTTCTAACTTTGCGGTGCAAAACCGGATAACGGATTTAAAAATTTAATATAAAAACTCCAATATGGTAAGTTACAAAGACTTAGGCTTGGTCAACACCCGCGAAATGTTTGCCAAGGCAATCAAGGGCGGCTATGCCATCCCCGCATTCAATTTCAACAACATGGAGCAATTACAGGCTATCATCAAGGCTGCCGCTGCTGAAAAATCGCCCGTTATTCTCCAGGTATCGAAAGGCGCCCGCAACTATGCCAACGCCACTCTCCTGCGCTATATGGCCCAGGGTGCTGTTGAATACGCCAAAGAACTCGGCTGGGAAAAGCCCCAGATTGTTCTTCACCTCGACCACGGTGATTCCTTCGAACTCTGCAAGAATTGCATCGATTTCGGTTTCTCGTCCGTAATGATTGACGGTTCCGCCCTTCCCTTCGAGAAGAACATCGAACTCACCAAGAAAGTCGTTGAATACGCCCACCAGTTCGACGTAACAGTCGAAGGCGAACTCGGCGTTCTTGCCGGTGTTGAGGACGAAGTCGCTCACGAACACCACACATACACCGACCCCGAAGAGGTTATCGAATTCGCGCAGAAAACCGGTTGCGACTCCCTCGCTATCTCCATCGGTACTTCGCACGGCGCATACAAGTTCACTCCCGCACAGTGCACTCGCGACGAGAACGGCAAACTCGTTCCCCCGCCGCTGGCTTTCAACGTGCTCGACGCCGTTATGGAAAAACTCCCCGGCTTCCCCATCGTGCTCCACGGCTCGTCGTCGGTTCCCCAGGACGAAGTTGACACCATCAACATGTTCGGTGGCAAACTCCCCGATGCAATCGGTATTCCCGAGGAACAACTCCGCAAAGCCGCCAAAAGCGCTGTCTGCAAGATCAACATCGACTCCGACAGCCGTCTGGCCATGACCGCCGCCGTTCGCCGCGTATTTGCCGAGAAACCCGCTGAATTCGACCCCCGCAAATACCTCGGTCCGGCCCGCGACAATATGGAGAAACTCTATCGCCACAAGATTGTAAACGTTCTGGGCAGCGCCGGCAAGGCTGAATAATCTGTCAGGTACTTAATCCCCTAATATCCGCACCCGGAACCACATCGCTGGTTCCGGGTGCGCTTTTTTTATTTGACATATTTTTACAATCGTATAGGTTGATTCGCCTAATTTTCGTAACTTTGACCCCAAATTGATTTTGCTATGATAATTAGTCTCAAAAGAATACTCCCGGCCATGCTTTTGGCGGCAGGTGCCATGATGCCCCCTGGCGCCGAAGCCCAGCAGGTGTTCAGCCGCGATATCGAGCAGACAACCTTCGTCCCGAAAGGACAGTGGATTACGGGTGTCAGCGTCAGTTATTCGCAAAGCGACCAGGATTCATATCAGTTCCTGGTATTCGAGAATCTCAACGGCGATTCATATACCTTCAAGGTCAGCCCCATGCTGATGTTCGCCTTCAAGGACAATATGGCTGCCGGCGGCCGCCTGTCCTATTCGCGTCAGCGCACACGCCTCAACAGCGCCGATATCGTCCTGGGCAAGGATTCCGAATATGATGTCGACAACCTGTATTCCATTTCGCATAATTACCATGTGATGGGCGCTTTCCGCCAGTACCTGTCGCTCGGCTCCAATACACGTTTCGGTATGTTCTACGAGGTGCAGTTGCAACTCGGCGGCGGACAGGCGAAAATCAGCAGCGGCCTCGACAACGACTTCACCGGCACTTACGAGCGCAATTTCAACTTCAATGCCGGCATCGCTCCGGGTCTGGTCGTATTCCTCACCAACTATTCCGCCCTCGAAGTGAATGTGGGCGTGATGGGCTTCGACTATACAAAGACCAAATCGACCACCGACCGTATCTACGTGGCACACCGCGACATGTCCAGCGCTAATTTCAAAATTAATCTGTTCTCGATTACGTTCGGGATGACATTCTATATCTGACGCGGCCATGAAATATCTGATTATCCTGACATTGGTTTTTGCGGCCGCTTTTGATGCCGCCGCCCAGCAGATTGTCCGCAAATCGCTCGCTCCCGATAACCCCGACCTCCACGAAAAGGTGATTGTCAACGGCGACACCGTCGGGCTGGTGATTCCCGAGCGAAATCTCGGACGTTTCGACCGCGGTCTGTTCAACTATCTCTTTATTCCGAAAGGAAAATGGAGTGTCGGCCTCACTGCCTCTTATGGCGAACTCAACACCGACGACTCCCGCCTCCTCTCGCTGATTGAAAATGTCGATTTCAACGGTAAGATCTACTCCATCAAGCCGTTTATTTCCTATTTCATCCGTAACAACCAGTCGGTAGGCGTGCGCTTCAATTATTCGCGCGGCACCGGCGACCTCGGACGCATGTCCGTCGATTTCGACGACGACATAAATTTCGACCTCCGCGACGTAAGTTACTATACCCAGTCGCTGAGTACCTCCTTATTCTACCGCAACTATATCGGACTGAATAAAAGCAAACGTTTCGGCATCTTCAACGAGGTTGATGTCACCGTGGGCAGCGGTTCCACGCGCTTCAAACGCCTTTACGACGGCAAGCCCCGCGACACCCGCACCACAATTACCGAGGGAAGCCTCAACTTCAGCCCCGGTGTCGCTGTTTTTATCCAGGAGTACGTTGCCTTCAATGTCTCGTTCGGTGTTTTCGGCATCAATTTCCGCCGCGAACATCAGGTCACGGACGGAATTGACGAAGGCAAGCGTTTCACTTCCGGAGCCAATTTCCGTTTTAATATCTTCAACATCAACTTCGGTCTGATGGTGGTAATATGATTCAAATGCGACTCGCCAAATTCACATACTATTCAGCGACGGCCCTTCTGGCTGTCTTTGTCACGGGGTGTATCAAGGACGATATTCCCTACCCCCGCATCCAGCCCAACATCGTCACTATGGTTGCCGACGGACAGTCGCGCCCGGCCCAGATTGACTCGGCCTCGCGTTCGGTAAACCTCTTTTTCGACGAGAATGTCGATATCGAGAATGTCAGTCTCGAGGAATGGTCCATCACACCCGGTTCCGAACTGGTGGCCGGCGACCTCTCGAAGCCGCTCGACCTCAGCAAGCCATATGAAGTCACCCTGCGTCTGTACCAGGACTATGTGTGGACGATAACCGGCAATCAGACCATCGAGCGCTATTTCACAGTTGGCGCGCAGGTAGGCGCAGCCGAAATCGACCCGGAAAAGCACACGGTCAACGTCAAGATTGCCCGTGGCTCGGACCTCTCGCGCGTATATGTCGAAACTGCCAAACTTGGCCCTGTGGGCTGCACATACAGCCCGCAACTGCAAGGCAACTATATTGACCTCTCATCCCCGCTCGAGGTCGATGTGACCGCCTATGGCCGCACCGTAGTATGGACAATTACGGCCGAGGCTGTCGAGGCTACCGTCTACACCACCTCCATTGACGCCTGGACCAATGTGGCCTGGATTTATGGCGAGGCACCCTCAGATAAGGAACATGGCATCGAATACCGCCTGAAAGGCGAAACGGAATGGATTGTCGTTCCGCAGTCAGAGATTGTTTCCGACGGCGGCTCGTTCTATGCACGTCTGATACATCTGGCGCCCTCGACCACCTATGAAGGCCGCGCCTTCTCCGGCGACGACCGCGGAGCCACAATCGAATTTACCACCGGAGAGGCCATTCAGTTGCCTAACAGCGATTTTGAGCAGTGGTGGCTCAACGGCAAGGTATGGAATCCCTGGGCCGAAAACGGTACCCCCTACTGGGACACCGGTAACAAGGGCGCCACGACACTCGGCCAGTCCAACACCGTGCCTACCACCGACACCCGTTCCGGTTCGGGCTATGCCGCCATGTTGCAATCCAAATTCGTCGGCATCAGCATCCTGGGCAAACTTGCTGCCGGAAACCTTTTCGTCGGCTCGTATGTCCGCACAGTCGGCACCAACGGTATCCTCGACTTCGGCCGTCCGTTCACAATGCGTCCCACCAAACTGAAAGGCTGGTTCAAATACAAGACCGCCCCTATCAACTACGCTTCAAAAGGCTTTGAAGATATGAAGGGGCGCGACGATACCGGCATCATCTGGGTAGCCCTGATTGACCAGGACGCTCCTTTCGAGATACGCACCGACCCTAACGACCGTCATCTCTTCGACGAGAATGACCCGATGGTCATTGCCTACGGCAAGATTGAAATCGACCACGATGTCGACGAATACACGCCATTCGAAATCGAACTGAACTACCGTTCAACCTCGCGGGTTCCGAAGTATCTGCTGGTCACGGCTTCGGCCAGCATGCTCGGCGACTACTTCACCGGTGCCGACGGCGCGGTCCTCTATCTCGACGATTTCGAACTTGTATACGACTATTGATACAAATTTGTCAATCCTGCGAGCATTTTGTTACGACACAGTTACGGATATTGACTTTCCAATCATTATTTCGTAACTTTGTGTCAGTATAAAAGTCAATCTCAATGGAAAAGGATATAGAAATTAATAATATAAAGGTGCATTACCGCACCGTCGGTTCGGGCAAGCCAATCATCCTGATGCATGGATGGGGCTGCGACAGTTCGGCACTGTCGCTGTTCGAGCGTGTCGGTTCGGAACATCACACCGTCTACAATCTCGATATGCCCGGTTTCGGCAAGAGCGACGAACCGCTCACACCCTGGGGCGTCGAGGAATATACCCGTATGCTCGAGGATTTCATCCATATCCTCAATCTGGATACGCCAATCGTCCTCGGACATTCATTCGGCGGCCGTGTGGCCATAAAGTTTGCCTCTCGCAACAAGGTCGAGAAACTGATTCTTGTCGATGCCGCCGGTGTGAAGCCCAGGCGTTCGCTGCGCTACTATATGAAGGTTTACAGTTATAAACTGGCCAAATGGCTCTATCCCAATATTCTGGGTCGCCGGCGGGCAGAACGTATCATCTCGGAAATGCGCTCGCGTCGCGGTTCCTACGACTACAACAACTGCTCTCCGATGATGCGTAAGGTTATGGTGAAGGTCGTGAACGAGGACCTGCGGTCCGAAATGCCGCTGATCGAGGCTCCCACGATCCTTATCTGGGGCGAGAACGACACCGCCACCCCTATGCGCGATGCCCGTATCATGCAGAAACTGATTAAAGGCGCCGGCCTGATTTCATTCCCCGGGGCCGGACATTTCAGTTTCGTCGACAATCCCTACCAGTGCGCTGCGGTGGTGCGCCGCTTCATCTTACCCAACTACAACAGTATCTGATTTCCACGAAATGATAATTGTCGCCTTTATCACGCTGGCCTTTCTTGCCATCGCGCTCCGGAACGAACTACGGCGCGACCTGATGATGTTCCAGCAGAACTCATATCGCTTCGACCGTTACCGCCGCTGGCTTTCCGAATCCCAGGATTCCACCTCATGGATGCGTCTCACGGGGCTTGTGCTGTTCTTCGTTTCGCTTACCACATTCAGCCACCCCTATTTTTCGCTGATTGCCTCCGGAATATTCGCCATCGTACTTACCTACCGTCTTTCCACGGCCGAGTACAAGAAACCGCTGGTGTGGACGGCCCGCGCCATACGCATCTATTCCACTGCCGTGCTGCTGTGTCTGGCCGTAGCCGTGGCTGTGTTTTTTATTGTCGGCGGAGATTTGTTTGCCCGCGTCTTTGCCGCGACGGTCGCACTGCTTGGCTGCTACTGCTGCTCGCACCTCGCCATCGTCGCTGCCGCGTTTATCCTCAAACCCGTTGAAAAACTTATCGTGCGCCGGTATTACAATGACGCCGCTCGCCGCCTGGCCTCGATGCCCGATCTGAAGATTATCGGCGTGACGGGCAGTTACGGCAAGACAAGCACCAAACATTTCCTTCATAAAATCCTCTCTGAGCAGTTCGACACGGT
>CAJJOO010000075.1 GCA_905193395.1 uncultured Porphyromonadaceae bacterium | reverse complement strand
TACCTTGCTGATGGAATTGCCCTGACGGCGGATATAGAGGCCGGGGGCGAGTTCGCCGCTGACACGGACGCCGTTGAGGTTGAAGTATTCGGCGGAAGCGGCGGCATCGACTGTGATGTCGCTGATGCCTGTTACCTTCTTACCTACGAAGGTAACCTTGATGGGTATATCTCCCCACTTAACGTCGATGTTCATGTCGGCGTTGCCGGCAGCGTCAATCGTACCGGTGAGGTCGACATCGGCGATGATTTCTCCGCCAAGGAGGCTGAGACCCTTGACCTGGCCGGCATAGTGGTCAACACCGTTTTCGTTGGTGATCTTCACGTTGTCCACAACAATGTCGCCCAAGGAAACCGGGCCGTCGCCCAGGTCGAGGATGAAGTTGGGGAGGGTGAATTTGCAGAGATCAGTGCCCATGGACTGGATTTCAATCGTAGCGGCCTGGTCCTTGTCTCCGACCTGACCACCCATCATCTCGATGTTGAGGACGCCGTCATATTTGACGATGTCGCCGGGAACGACAACGGGTGCTTCCTTAAAGTTGAGGGTGTAAACGTGCTGCGATTCACCGTCGACGTCGGCACCGTTGGCGTTGTGGACAGTCACGGTTACCTTGTTTCCGTCAACGGCAACGTCAGCAACGGCGCTCTTGCCCTGGCCCAGCAGGACGGGCTTGACATCGGCAGCGGCAGGAACGACGGCGTCAACATTATAGGTGTAAGTGTCGGGAGCGAAGTCGGGAACAGCCACGCCGGCTACCTCAACGCCCGAGAGGCGCGAATAGTAGATGAAGCGGACGTTGTCGACTGTCAGCGAGTTGCCGTTGACAATGTTTTCGCTGTCGAAATAGTCGTTGGCGGCGAGGATTACATTGATCTGCTCGGGAGCGTCGTCACTGAAATATTCGATGGGAGCGATGTAGGATTTCCACTCGGTGGTCTGGCCTTCGATGTAGGTCAGGGACTTGGAAATGAGGAGGGCATCGTCGCTGTGAGTCACTGCACGGCCCTGGTCGGTTTCCATGCCGAGGATGTTGCGGTCGCGGTCGGTCATGGTCACCTTTTTGGGAGTCAGTATCGCATTTGCACCGGGGACCTCGGCCTGCTGCCACTGGCCCTTCCATGAGTAAACAAGTACTGTGGCATTCTGGGCGTTTTCTTCCTTGCCCTCGGAATATTCGCGCTGGTATTCAAAGGCGATGGCGTCGGGACGGAAAGTGAATGCCCGGCCGCCGAATGTGCCGCCATCCTTGTTTTTAATCGGATTAACACCTTGAGAAGTAGCCCAGGTTATTCCAAGTGTTACATAGGCAGGCACAATTTGCGTAGCCATGATGGGGTTGGGGGTATTTGTGAGTTTTACAGCGCTTGCAGATTCGTAACCGGCCACGTTGGAGCCGACGACGGTTGCGCCAGTACCGCCCATACCAATCACATTAGCAACGGTCCAGGAGGCAGGCTGGTTGCCCTCAGAGGGTTTGGTGTTGCCGGTGCTGGTCCAGGGGATACATTCAACCCAGGGTTCCTCGAAGCCGACGTTGGGGAGTTGCTGTGCCGACGCGGCTACGGACGAGACAGCCACGCAAGCAGCAAGAAAAGCGTAATTTTTCTTCATAATCGGTTTATTTGGTTTATTTCTATTGATTCAACTGACAGATAAATGTTTAAATCCGGAAGTGTAAAACCTACTTACACAATTTCGCTGCAAATTTATAAAAAATATCCCTAAAAGCAGTATCGGATGTGAAAAAATCCGCCGTCAGACGACAAAAGAGCAACAAATAATTCCAAAAAGGCTATGCGTTGCCACATCGAGACGGCGGCCGCGGAGCCCCCGCGCATGTCCTGGAGCAGGGAGACGGCAGGGGTTAAGCAACGGGGCGCCCATGGATTCATCGGAGGGGCGAGACAGTATTCACAAAAAATTGCTAACTTTGCACCGTGTTAGGAATAAAACGACTCGATTCATTCATGCTCAGCAGGTTTCTGCCGCTGCTAGTCATGACGTTCTTCATCTGCCTTTTCATAGTGCTGATGCAGTTCCTGTTCCGTATGATTGACGATCTTGTGGGCAAGGGACTGGGGCTGGACGTGCTGGGCGAGTTGTTTTTCTATGCCGCGCTGACGATGGTACCGACGGCGCTGCCGCTGGCGGTGTTGCTGGCCTCGCTGATGGTATTCGGCAATCTGGGCGAGAAACTGGAACTTACGGCCATGAAGGCGGCGGGAATCTCGCTGTTCCGCATCATGCGGCCGCTAATAGTGCTGATGGTGGCGATTGCCGTCGGCGCTTTCTTTTTCCAGAACTATGTGCTGCCGGTGGCCCAGTCGAAGATGTGGACCATGATGTTCTCGGTGCGCCAGAAAACGCCCGAAGTGGAGATACCCGTGCGTTCGTTCTACGACGACATCCCGGGCCTGAACCTATATATCGACCGAAAGAATCCCGAAACTGGCATGCTGTACGGCATGATAATCTACGACATGACGCGCGGCAACGACAACGCCCGCGTGATACTCGCCGACTCGGGGCAGTTCAGTTTCACCGAGGACAAGACGCGCCTGTTCCTGCACCTTTACCGTGGCGAGATGTTCGAGAACCTGAACGAAAACAGCGGCGGCATCGTGACGGGCGGCTACATGCCTTTCCGCCGCGAGGAATTCGCCGACAAGCAGATATACCTGATGTTCGACGCGAATTTCAACCGCATGGACGAGAGCGGCATCCGCTCGCAGTATGTCGGGCAGAACGTGTCGCAACTGCGCCATTCAATCGACTCGATCGGGCGCCAGGTGGATTCGATAGGCGATATCTATGCCGCCGACCTGCTGGTGACGCCCGTGGTGGGCACCAACCGCTATGCCATGTCGCTGGATTCCGCGGGCAAGCGTGTTGTCGAGGCCATGCCGCCCACCGAGGCCGAGCAGCGCACCGCCACCACATCGTTCCGCTACAACCTGGATTCGGTGTTCACGTCGCCCTCGCCGGCCTATGCCAAGACCTACGTGACGCAGGCACTGAACGACGCGCGCCGCCAGCGCCAGGAGTTCGAATACCGCGCCCTGATGCTGACCGAGCAGGCCAAACTGATGCGACGCCACGACATCGAGATGCAGCGCAAGTTCACCCTGTCGATTGCGGTGCTGGTGTTCTTCTTCATCGGCGCGCCGCTGGGCGCAATCATCAAGAAAGGCGGCCTGGGCACCCCGCTGGTAATCTCGGTATTCCTGTTTATCCTTTATTATATTATAGACAACTCGGGCTACAAGATGGCCCGCGACGGCAAGGTGGACGTGTGGATCGGCATCTGGCTGAGTACCTTCGCGCTGCTGCCTCTGGGCATATTCTTCACACGCAAGGCCGTGGACGACTCGGCGGTGTTCAACATCGACGCCTACAAGAATCTGCTGAACCGCCTGCGCGGACGCCGCCCGAAGCGTTCACTGGCCGTCAAGGAACTGATAATGAACGACGTCGAGAACGAGCGTGCCACAGAGATGCTGGCATCGTTCCTTGGCGAGATTCAGAGTGTCAAAGCGCGTCTGGCTGCCAAACCCGCGCTGCTGCGACCCTTCTGCCTGAACGCCGCACGCCACCTGCGCGAACCGCTGAACAACCTGGTGGAATATCTGAGCAATTCGCCCGACATCTTTGTTATCAATTTGCTGAACAAATATCCTTTTGTGCCCACGCCGCGCGACCTGGCCTCGATGGAGGACACCACACGCCGCCTGGCCGACATATACAATTCTCATAACACTGAAACACAAGACACGACATGGACGACAGAATAAAACTTGACAAGGTCGAAGACGCAATCCGCGACTTCCACGAAGGCAAGATGGTTATAGTGGTCGACGACGAAGACCGCGAAAACGAAGGCGACCTGATTGTCGCCGCCGAAAAGATAACGCCCGAACAAGTGAATTTCATGCTGAAAAACGCCCGCGGAGTGCTGTGCGCGCCCATCACCATCTCGCGCTGCCACGAACTGGGTCTGGACCGCCAGGTCGAGGAAAACACCTCGATGCTGGGCACGCCGTTCACCGTCACTGTCGACAAACTGGAAGGCTGCACCACGGGCGTAAGCATTCACGACCGCTGCGCCACCATCCGCGCCCTGGCCGACCCGAACAGTACGCCGGAGACCTTCGGCCGCCCGGGCCACATCAACCCGCTGTATGCCCAGGACCAGGGCGTGCTGCGCCGCTCGGGCCATACCGAGGCCGCCGTAGACCTGGCACGCCTGGCCGGGCTGGAACCCGCCGCCGCGCTGATGGAGATCATGAGCGATGACGGCTCGATGGCCCGCCTGCCGGAACTGCGCCGCCGTGCCGACGAATGGAGGCTGAAACTCATCAGCATCCGCGACCTGATTGCATACCGCCTGCGCAACGAGCAACTGGTGGAACAGGGCGTCGAGGTTGACATGCCCACGGCCTACGGACATTTCCGGCTGATTCCCTTCCGCCAGAAGGACAACGGCCTGGAACACATCGCGCTGATAAAGGGAGACGTGGCCGACGGCAAGCCCGTGCTGGTGCGCGTGCACTCGTCCTGCGCCACGGGCGACATCTTCGCCTCTAAGCGCTGCGACTGCGGCGAGCAACTGCACCGCGCCATGCAGATGATAGAGAAGGAGGGCCGCGGCGCCGTGCTGTACCTGAGCCAGGAAGGCCGCGGAATCGGCCTGATGGACAAAATCAAGGCCTACAAACTCCAGGAAGAGGGGCTCGACACCGTGGAGGCCAACCTGCACCTGGGCCATGCCGCCGACGAACGCGACTACGGCGTGGGCGCGCAGATTCTGAACATGCTGGGAATCCGAAAGATGCGCCTGATGACCAACAATCCCGTGAAGCGCAAGGGTCTGGAAGGCTTCGGCCTGGAAATCGTGGAAAACGTGCCTATCGAAGTGACGCCAAACGAGTACAACCACCGCTACATGGAAACGAAAAAGCAGCGGATGGGGCACAGACTTAAAGAAGTGTAAGTTTCTTTCAGATTTTTTTGTTAATTTTGCAGGCGGAATGTGGCGCGGGCCTTCGGGCGACGGCGCGTTCCGCCTGAGATCATTAACATAAATAGGGGTGCACCCGGCGTTCACTGACCGGGGGCTGAGATCATACCCTTTGAACCTGAACCGGTTAGTACCGGCGTAGTGAAATTTTTCCGACAGATGAGAAAATCAGTCCTTCTCACCGGTCTGGCGGCTGCATGCAGCGCCATTCCGGCCCTGGCCTCGCAGACTGCCGAGGCCGACTCGACCAAAGTCATCAATCTCCACGATGTGGAGGTGACTGCCAACCGCGCGCAACAGCGCACTCCCATTTCGTTTACCAACTTTACAGCCGAGGATATCCGCCGCAGCAATGACGGCCGCGACATCCCCTTCATGATCGAGGCCACGCCTTCGGTTGTTGTGACTGGCGATGCCGGCGGCGGCATCGGCTACTCGGGCATCCGCGTGCGCGGTACAGACGCCTCGCGCATCAACATCACAGCCAACGGCGTGCCCATCAACGATGCCGAAAGCCACAACGTGTACTGGGTGAACATGCCCGATCTGGCCTCGTCGCTGCGCGACATCCAGATTCAGCGCGGCGCGGGTACGTCGACCAACGGCGCCGGCGCGTTCGGCGCCAGCATCAACATGATTACCGACGCACCGTCGCTGACACGTTCGGCCGAGGTGGTGGCATCGTACGGCTCGTACAACTCCAACCGCCAGACCGTCAAGGTGTCGTCCGGACTGTTCGGCGAGCACTGGAGCGTGGACGCGCGATTCTCGCACATCGGCTCGGACGGCTACATCGACCGCGCCTCGTCGAAACTGTGGAGTTACATGGGACAACTGGCCTACATGGGCCGCAACACCACGGTGCGCCTGCTGGCCTTCGGCGGCAAGGAACAGACCTACATGGCCTGGGACTATGCCTCGAAGGAAGACATGGAGAAATACGGACGCCGCTATAATCCATGCGGCGAATACACCGCGTCAGACGGCTCTACGGCCTACTACCCCAATCAGTTCGACCACTTCGTACAGCATCACATCCAACTGATCGGCGCGCAGAGCCTGGGCCGCGACTGGCGACTGAACGTGACTTTCCACTACACCAAGGGCGACGGATATTACGACCAGTACAAGACCGGACGTACCCTGGTTGAATACGGTCTTAAACCGTTCGTGAACGCCGAGGGCGAAACGGTGGAGAAAAGCGATCTGGTGCGACTGAAATACAACGACAACGATTTCGGCGGCGGCATGTTCAACATCAGTTACACGGGCCGCAGACTGAACGCGGTGTTCGGCGGCGCGGCCAACTGGCACCGCGGCAACCACTTCGGCCAGGTGGCCTGGGTGCGCAACTATGTCGGTCCCATCGACCCGCTGCAGCAGTATTATTTTAATGTTGGCCGCAAATTCGACACCAACGTGTTTGCCCGCGCCGATGTTGACATCTACCGCGGTCTGTCGGCCTACGCCGACATGCAGTTCCGCCACATCCGCTATTCAATCCGCGGCGTGAGCGACAACTACGACTGGAACACCGAATCCGGCGCGGCTCTTGACGTGCTGCGCAACTACAACTTCTTCAACCCGAAGGTAGGCGTCAACTTCACGCAAGGTCCGCACTGGGCATTCGCGTCATGGTCGGTGGCCCACAAGGAGCCCACACGCGACAACTTCATCGACGGCGACGCCAACCACCGTCCGGAGGCGGAACGGCTCTTCGACTACGAGCTCGGATACTCGTTCAACTCAAGAATCTTCTCGGCAGGCGTCAATCTGTATTATATGGACTACAAGGACCAGCTTGTGGTCACAGGGCAGCTTTCCGACACGGGAAATCCTCTGAGCGTGAACGTGCCGAAGTCATATCGCATGGGAATCGAGCTGCAGACGTCGCTCACA
>CAJJOO010000074.1 GCA_905193395.1 uncultured Porphyromonadaceae bacterium | reverse complement strand
CGCCTCTCAGCACTCGCACCTGAAACGAGCGCGTCTACCATTCCGCCACCTGGGCATTTGTGTAGTCCCGCCGTCGGGCCGGTGCTTGGTAGAGAGGTGCCGGCGCGAAGGCCCCCTTTTTTGTTTGTCCGGGACGGTGCGGCTCGCTTGCCGTGGCCCTCGGACGGGGTGGGGGACGTTTTGCGTCGACAAAGTTACGACTTTTTTTTCAATTGCAAGTGTTTTGATGAAAAAAATTCGTATTTTTGCGATTATTTAAGGGGCTGCCGTGGCCGCCCGGTCAACTTTTGTGGCTTTCCGGGCATTGTTATTGGTAGTTACTTTTTTATATTTTGAGTTATGAATAAGATTCTTCCCATAGGCATGTGCAGCGACCATGCCGGTTTTGAACTCAAGGGCATCATCCAGGCGCATCTGCGCGACCTGGGCCTGGAATTCGTGGATTTCGGCACTTTTTCGTCGGATAGTTGCGATTATCCTGACTTCGCGCATCCCTGTGCCGAGGCAATTGAGCGCGGCGAGTGCCGCTGCGGCATTGCCATCTGTGGCAGTGGTAACGGCATTTCGATGACGCTTAACAAGCATCAGGGCATCCGTGCGGCTCTGTGCTGGCTGCCTGAACTGGCCCGCCTGGCCCGCGTGCACAACAATGCGAATGTCCTTTCGCTTCCGGCGCGTTTCATCGACCCGCAGACTGCGCTGGAATGTGTCGACGTGTTCCTGAAAACGCCTTTCGAGGGCGGACGCCATGAACGCCGCATCGAGAAGATTCCCGTGCGCGACCTCTGTCGCGCCGACTGACCCGCTTTCCCCATAAATCACGATAATCCTTCTGTAAAATCAATCGTTATGAACAGACTCTCATCCCTGGCCGCTGTGGCCGCCGTGGCTGTAGCCGCTATCTTTTCGCTTGCTTCGTGCGGCGATTCCAAGGCCGATAAATTGCAGAATCTTCAGTCGGCCGCCGAGGCTGTGGATTCGCTTCTGAAACCCTATGCCGAGGCTCCGTCGCCTGTCAAGGCCGTTGACGTGACGGTAGCCGAACCTGATATCAAGGTGAATGTCACCTTCTCGGATTCGCTGATTTCTGTGCCGGCACTGGGCGATGCCATGCTTGACTATTTCATGGCCCAGCAACTCAAGTCAGCCCCCGGCGACGTTGTGAAACAGGTGGTTTCGGCTCTTAAAGAGAATTCCGGTTCTGTGGTCGTCACCATCACCGACGGCACTGCGTCGGCCGCTCCTTGCTCGTATTCGGCCGAGAGCATCTCGCACCTGCTGAAGGCCAAGACCTCGCAGTTGAACGCTCCGCGCGTCAAGCAGCAGTTGTGCGCCGCCATGTCGGCCGGCCTGCCGGTCGCTACCGCCTATGCCGGCGCCGACAATGTCGAGGCCGCCGTGCAGAAGAGTTTCCTGGAATACACCGTCACCTGGCCGTCGGAAAAGGCCTATGCCGGCTGGCGTCAGGGCAGCCTCACTCGTATCTACCTTACGCCCTTCCACGATGCTTTCGAATCCCTGGGTGTGCTCAATGAGCCTTTTGTGGAGATGCTCAAAAGCCTCGGCATTGACGGCGTGAAGGTGACCTACGCCGCCCTGAACAGCGACAAGTCCATCTCGCAGGCCTTCCCCTGGCGTTCGGTGCTGAGCGCTCCCGCCGAGAAGTAATCCACAGAATATCAACCTGTCAACCTCATTTCTTCCGCATATGAATCTCACCGACCGTTTTCTGGAGTATGTCAAATTCGACACCCAGAGCGACGAACTCACCAACCTCACCCCGTCGACCCCCGGGCAGATGATTTTCGCCCGCCACCTTAAAACAGAACTCGAGGCCCTGGGCCTCAGTGAAATAAGCCTGGACGAGAACGGCTATCTGATGGCCACGCTGCCCGCCAACACCCAGCGCGCGCTGCCCACCGTCGGCTTCATCGCCCACCTCGACACATCGCCCGACATGAGCGGACGCCACGTCAACCCCCGCATCGTCTCCGACTACGACGGCAAGGACATCGTGCTGAACGATGCCGCCGGCGTGGTCCTCTCGCCCGCGGATTTTCCCGAACTGCTCAACTACGTTGGCCAGGAACTGATTGTCACCGACGGCCTTACGCTGCTCGGCGCCGACGACAAGGCCGGCGTGGCCGAAATCATTTCGGCCATGGCCTATCTGAAAGAGCATCCAGAAATCGAACACGGCCGCATCCGCATCGCCTTCAATCCCGACGAGGAGATTGGCCGCGGCGCCCATAAGTTCGATGTCGAGGCTTTCGGCGCCGACTTCGCCTACACCATGGACGGCGGCGAGACCGGCGAACTGGAATACGAGAACTTCAATGCCGCCGTGGCGCGCGTCACCTTCAAGGGCCGCAACGTCCATCCCGGCTATGCCAAGCACAAGATGGTCAACTCCATGCGTATCGCCAACCAGTTCGTAATCATGCTGCCGCGCTGGGAGACCCCGGAACACACCGAGGGCTACGAAGGCTTCTACCACCTTGTGGGTATGGAAGGCACCGTCGAGAGCACCACGCTGACATACATCATCCGCGACCACGACCGCGACCGCTTCGAGCGCCGCAAGAAGGAACTCGAGCACCTGGCCCGCAAGATAAACAACGAATTCCCCGACTGCTGCACCATCGAGATTACCGACCAGTACTACAACATGCGCGAGAAAATCGAGCCGGTGATGTATATCGTCGACATTGCCCGGAAGGCGATGGAGAACGTCGGTGTGACGCCCAAGGTGCAGCCCATCCGCGGCGGCACAGACGGCGCCCAACTCTCGTTCAAGGGGTTGCCCTGTCCTAACATCTTCGCCGGCGGCCTGAACTTCCACGGCCGCTATGAATTCGTACCCGTGCAGTCCATGCAGAAGGCCATGGATGTGATTGTGGAGATCTGCCGCATCGTCGGCACAGGCGAGTTCAAGTGACGCCTGTCCTCGTCGTCATCACCGGAGCCACAGCCTCGGGGAAATCCTCGTTGGCTGTGGCTCTGGCGCGTCGGCTTGGCTGCGATATAATTTCGGCCGACTCGCGCCAGGTTTACCACGAGATTCCCATAGGTACGGTGGCACCGTCGGCTGCCGACCTCGCCGCTGTGCGCCACCACTTTGTCGGCACGCTTTCGCTGACCGACTATTACAGCGCGGCACGCTTCGAGGCCGATGTCATGGCCCTGCTGCCCGGGCTGTTCGCCGAGAATCCCGTCCAGGTGATGTGCGGTGGCTCGATGATGTATGTCGACGCCGTGACCGACGGCATCGACCCCCTGCCCGACATCAGCCCCGAGGTCCGTCAGCGCGTGGCCGACCTTGACCGCGACCACGGCCTGCCGGGCATGCTGGCTTTGCTGGACAATCTCGACCCCGAATACGGCGCCGTGGTCGACCGCGCCAACACGCGCCGTGTGGCTCACGCCCTTGAAATCATCCTTGCCTCGGGCGTCACATACACATCTTTGCGCCGCGCCGGCGCCGAGCGTCCCTTCCGCATCGTCAAGGTTGCCCTCGACCTGCCGCGGCCGCTGCTCTACGAGCGCATAAACGCCCGCGTCGACCGTATGGTGGCCGACGGGCTTGTCGACGAGGCACGCCGGGTCTATCCCCTGCGCCACCTCAACGCCCTCAACACGGTGGGCTATAAGGAAATGTTCGCTTATTTCGACGGGCAGATGAGCCTCCCCGAGGCCGTGGCGCGTATTGCCAAGAACACGCGCACCTATGCCCGCAAGCAACTCACGTGGCTGGCGCGGCCGACAGTCCGTCCGGCCGTAATGCTGCCGCCCGACGACGCCCTCGACGCCGTCTTGTCGCTCATCGACCGCAAATAGGTCGAATTTTTTACTTTAAATCTTCGTAAAGGCGCGCCAGGGCGTCTTCCAGCAGGTCCAGAACCAGTTCAAAGCCCTCGGCGCCTTCGTAATACGGGTCGGGCACGTGGTCGTAGCGCGTGGCGATGCCGCCCATCCAGTCGCTCATCGGGCGGATTTTGTCCAGATGATGCAGGGTAGGGGCCAGGGCGCAGAGGTCGCTCACGTTCGAGGCGTCCATGCCTATTATCATGTCGAAATCGTCGAAATCCGAGTTGCGCACCTGCCTGGCGTGGTGGGTCAGTTCCAGACCGCGGCGCCGTGCGTGCACCTGCATGCGTTTGTCGGGCAACTGGCCTGTGTGCCAGTCGCCTATGCCGGCCGAATCGATTGTCCACTCCTCGGCCTCACCATGTTCCTCGACGATGCGCCGGAAGATACCCTCGGCCGCCGGCGAACGGCATATATTGCCCAGGCACACGAATAGTATGCGGCGTTTCTTGCCTGCCGCGCGGGCGTCGGATGCATCTTTCGGTCTGCTGTTCATCTGTTTATCTGGATTTGCGTAATTGTTTCAGGTCTGATATTATTTCGTTCGCGGCATGTTCGGCGGCGGCCCGCGAGCCCAGGCGCTCACGCATTTCGGCATAGCCTTCCAGGCAGTGTTCGCGGTATGGCGAATTGTCGGGCGTCAGGCGGCGCAGTTGCTCCACGACGCTCTCTGGCGTGCATTGGTGCAGCAGCATTTCGGCCACGATGGCACGGCCCGCAATCAGGTTCGGCAGCGAAACGTAGGGGATATGGAGCACCGATTTCATCAGCGAATATGTCATCCGCGAGCCGTTCGAGCGGTACAGCACCACCTGCGGTACCCCGGCCAGGGCGGTTTCGAGCGTGGCCGTTCCCGAGGTGACCAGAGCAGCGTGGGAATTGGCCAGCAGATCGGTCGTGGAATCGCGCAGCACCGAAAATTTTGTGTATCGTCGGTAAAGGCTGTTCGGAATCGTGGGCGCGCCGGCCACGGCGATGGTGTATTGCGGGAACTGGCGCGCCGCGGCGTCCATGATGGGCAGGTTCGCCTTCACCTCGCTCTGTCGGCTGCCGGGCAGTAGGGCTATGAACGGGCGGTTGGAGCGCAGGCGGTGGGCGGCGGCGAATTCCTCGCGTCCCGGCGCCGCGGCCATTGCGGCGGCCATTTCCTCGACCGAAGGATTGCCGGTGTATACGGCGCGGTTGTAGCCGTGCCGGCGGTAGAAGTCAGGCTCGAAGGGCAGGATGCACAGTACTTTGCGTACAAGGGCCTTGATGTCGCGCACGCGCCACTGCTTCCAAGCCCAGATTTTCGGCGAGATATAGTAGTAGACCGGAATCCCCAGGGCATGTGCGCGCGAGGCAATCCGCAGATTGAACGACGGATAGTCGACGGGGATGAAGCAGTCGGCCCCGGAGGCTTCCAGGGCGCGGCGTGCCGTCGACATGTTGCCCATCACCGTGCGGGCGTTCAGCAGCACGTCGGTGAATCCCATGAAGGCCATCCGGCTGTAATGAATCAGCGGTTCTCGGCCGGCGGCTTTCGCCATCAAATCGCCGCCCAGGAATGTGAAGCGGGCTTCCGGATCGGCTTCCCGCAGGGCCGTTATAAGGGAGGCGGCGTGGAGGTCGCCCGAGGCTTCTCCGGCTATGAGGAAATAGTGCATCAGCGGTGGTTTTTGAAGAATTTCACAATAAGGTCGCTACACTCGTCGGCCCTCACTCCGGTCACCACGGTGGCGCGCGGATGGAAGGGCGAGGCCTTTGTCAGGGTCGAATAGCCCCGCCGCGGGTCGGCGGCGCCGATGACGATGCGGCGCAAGTGGCTCCAGCCGATGGCTCCGGCGCACATCAGGCAGGGTTCGAGGGTCACATACAGTGTGGCGTCGTCCAGGTACTTGCCGCCTAGGCTGTTTGCGGCGGCGGTGATGGCCTGCATTTCGGCGTGGGCCGTCACGTCGCCCAGCCGTTCGGTGAGGTTGTGGCCGCGGCCAGCCACGCGGCCCCCGGCCACGACGACTGCTCCCACGGGCACTTCGCCCGCTTCCATGGCCTTGCGGGCCTCGTCGAGCGCCAGCCCCATATAGTAATTGTCGTCCTGTGTCATTTCAAGTCGATTTTCAGCCCTTCACGGGCGGCGATTATTTCTCCGTCAAACGTGGTGGCGGCTTCGCGCACGAAAGCCTCGTCGTCGTCATAGCGCTGCGAGTAATGGCCCAGAATCAGGCGTTTGGCGCCTGCATCGCGGGCCGTCATGCCCGCTTCGGCCGCCGTGGAGTGGCCGCGTTTGGCCGCCAGGTGAGCGCAGTCGGCCAGGTAGGTGGATTCGTGGTAGATTGTCTCCACGCCTTCCACCATCCGTGCCAGGCCGGGGAAATATGCCGTGTCCGACAGGTAGGCATACGATGCCGGCGGATTCGGGTCGGTGGTCAGCAGTTCATTGGCTATCACGCGCCCGTCGGGGCGCACGTAGTCCTCGCCGGCCTTTATCCGCGGCAGCATGGCCACGGGGATTTCGTGGAAGCGCACCATTTCGCCGCGCAGGTGGCGCAGCCCGAGCTTCTCGCGGAAAACGAAGCCTACCGTAGGGACGCGGTGATGCAGCGGAATGGTCTCTACGGTCAGCGATTTGTCGTCGAGAATCACGGCGCGTTCCGGCTCGATGATGTCGTAGTCGATTGTGAAGGGCGTGTCGTTGCAGAACACGTCCATGATGTGTTTCAGCACCTCGGCACCCTCGGCAAAGGTATGCACGGTGATATGTCCGCCGGTGTCGTGCAGGGCGAGGGTCGACAGCAATCCGGGCAGCCCCAGGAAATGGTCGCCGTGAAGATGCGAGATAAAAATATCACTGATTCTGGCAAACGACAGCCCGTAACGACGCAGCTGCAGCTGGGTGCCCTCCGCACAGTCGACGAGCATCAGTTTGTTGCGGTAGCGCACCGCCTGGGCACTGGGATTGTGCCGCAGAGTAGGAGTGGCCGACCCGCAGCCTAATATGGTGACATTGAAATACGACATATGGGTGGTATCAGATTGCAAATTTAGATAAAAATCACAGCTTTAGTGCAAAAAAATAGTAAAAAACAGCTCACATCACTCCTGGCATGAAACATTTGGCATGTCGAGTACGTATAACCGATAGCAACAGCAGAAAGAAGTAAGTATTAATTTTGTTTTTTCATAGGATTAGATTTTTAAAGGTTTA
>CAJJOO010000073.1 GCA_905193395.1 uncultured Porphyromonadaceae bacterium | reverse complement strand
CCCGCCGCAATCATGGTATTCATTGCCAAGAAATTCTACAACAAAGCCAACGGACTCTAAGACAATCCTAAATAACTAAAAATCGGGATGCACCGGCAAAAGTGCATCCCGATTTCTTGTATTTGGCCTCGGCTCTCAGGCCTTGTTGCGTCTGAGTTTTTCTGTATACGAGGCGATTCGTTCCAGTTGCGAGGGAATCTGAATCTGCTGTGGGCATTTCGACAGGCAGGCTCCGCAGGCCACACAATGGTCGGCCTGTCGCAGACGCTCCACGGCGCGGTCGTAGCCCACGAGGAAGGCCCGGCGTGCCTCGGCATAGCGTTCGTCACGGGTATCGTGCAGCACATTGTCCTCGTTGACACATTTATTATAATGGGCGAAGGTCCCGGGGATATCAATTCCGTAGGGACAGGGCATGCAATATGCGCATGCCGTGCACGGAACGGTCTGATTCTCGGTGATTTCGTTGGCGATTTCCATCAGGAAGGCATGCTCGTCCTCGGTAACGGAGTCGAGAGGCGAGTATGTGGCCACATTGTCACGCACATGGTCCATATAGGTCATTCCGCTGAGCACGGTCAGCACACCCGGCTGGGCCGCGAAACGGAATGCCCAGGCGGCAGGACTGTCATTAGGACGACGCGCGGCCATCTTGCGCAGCACGGTGTTAGGCACCTTGGCAAGGGCGCCGCCGAGCAACGGTTCCATGATTACGGCCGGGATGTTGCGGCGTTCGAGTTCTTCGTAAAGGTAACGCGCCGTAATACCATCGCCCTGGGCGGCATGCTCCCAGTTGATATAGTTCAACTGAATCTGCACGAAATCCCAGTGGACCTCGCCGCGGTCGTGCATGGCCAGCAGATTGTCGAACACGGCCACATCTCCATGGTACGAGAAGCCGAGGTTGCGGATTTTACCCTCGCTGCGCATCTGCTTGCAGAAATCCAGCATGCCGTTGTCCAGATAGCGCTGGTGGAGGTTTTCCATTCCTCCGCCGCCGACGGCATGGAGCAGATAATAGTCGATATAGTCAGTGCGGAGTTCTTTCAGCGAGTTGTTGAACATGGCGATTGAATTCTCGCGCTTCATGTCCTCCGGCTCGAAGTTCGACAGTTTCGTGGCTATGAAATACGAATCGCGGGGATGGCGTGACAGAGCGGTGCCGAGCGCACCCTCCGACAGGCCGCGGCAGTAGCGCGGCGACGTGTCGAAATAGTTAACTCCATGCTCCAGAGCGTAATCGACCTGGCGGTTAACCTCCTCCTGGTCAATATCGCCGTCGTCCTGCTGGGCACTCTGGTTGTTGACGGTGGGGATGCGCATGAAGCCGAATCCCAGGACCGAAACACTGTCGCCCGTCGAGGGATTCTGCCGCATGGTCATTTTGCCGCTTCCGCGGACCGCTGTCCTGGATGCGTCCTTGCCCGAATCGGTAGCGCAGCCTCCGGCCGCAATAGCCACAGAAGCCATAGCGCCGAGTTTCAGAAAACTGCGCCGGCTGAGATTGTCGTTATTTTCGTTTTCCATTGTGAACAGTTGAAAATCGGGTAAATAAATCACACAAGGCGATGGACCTCAACGCCTTCCACATGAATAGCCGGGTATTCGGCGCGGATGTTTCCGGCACGCCCCACGGGGCAATGATATTCGCAGGAACCGCAACCGATACACAGGGCTTCGTTGACTACCGGACGAAGATGTCCGCCCTGCGCCGCTGTCATGACGATGGCACCGGCCGGGCAGTTGCGGGCGCAGGTGCCGCAACTCTGGCCGTAGGCGGCCGAGATGCAGGCAGAGGCATCGACAACGGCCGTTCCGATTTTGGTTGAACTCTTCACGGCCACATCAATCGGCGCGATGGCGTCGGAGGGACATACGTCTGAGCAACGGGTACATTCCGGTCGGCAATAACCGTCGTTGAACTCCATCACGGGCTGCATGAAACGGTCGGGCGAGGTCGACGGACGAAGCACGCCGTTCGGGCAGGATGTGATGCACAACTGGCAGGCCGTGCAACGCGACGAAATCACGCGCAGCGAGGCGGAACCAGGCGGAACCACAGGGATCTCGCGCTTGGGAGCCTTTTTATGTTTTATCGGGGCGAGACCGCCGTCGGCTGCCGCTGCTACAGCCTTCATGGCCAGATCGGCGGCTACAATCGCGCCGCCGACCATCATGGCACGGCGTGCACCGGACTGCGGCGCGGCATCAGTCTCAGCGGCAGGAACCTTGGGCGCGCGACCATATGTTATTGCCCCCTCGCTGCAACTGCCTATGCAGTCGAAGCAGGCCACGCAGCGCGAGTAATCGATTTTATGGTTTTTCGTGTCGATGCACTGGGCCTTGCAGACGGCGCCGCATTTGCCGCAACGGATACACTTGTCGGAGTCAATCCGTATTTTAAGCCATGAGAATCGGCTCAGGAAACCGAGAACGGTACCTACCGGACAGACGGTGTTGCAATAGTCACGCCCTCCGCGCCAGGCCATCACCGTGACAACCAGAAATGTAAGCGAGGCAACAATCAGCAGGGGAATACTGAGCGGCAATTGGTTGACGCGGGCAAAAGCATAACTGCCCTGTGCGGCAGTGGCATCGGCCAGCATATTGTTGACCTCGACCGCTCCGGGCCGCAGCAGCCAGGTGCCCATGCGGCCGAACGCGCTGTACGGGTCGATGAAAGATGCCACCCAGGCGCCCAGCACAAAGAATCCTCCGGCCAGGGCCACGACAAACGCCGTCAGGAACGACAGGCGCAGGACATTCCGTGCCGGACGGTAGCGGAACGGGCCACGGCGCGCGCCGCGTCGAGTCCACATACGGATGCGGTTCACCACGTCCTGATATATTCCCAGCGGGCAGACTACCGAGCAGTATACACGGCCAAGGAGCACCGTGGCCACGGCCAGCGCCGCAAGGACCACGATATTAAGCCCCAGGACAGCCGGGACCAACTGTATTTTGGCCATCCAGGCCCAATGCGACGCCGCAAAGCCCGTCACGTCGACGAAAAGCAGCGTCAGGCACAGAAGGGTCAATACGGCCAGCGTAACTCTTATTACTTTCAACATTGGAGGAATATATTATTCCGGTTATCGTAAATTATGCTTTCAATTCGGGGACTTTCAGTGGACAGCCGTCGGTGCAGCGGCCGCATTTCAGGCAATCCGGGTGCAGGAGACCTTCAGCATCGTTTTTACACTCATAGGGTTTGAGTTGCATCGGGCAGACTGCCGAACAGAGGCGGCAGCGCGTGGTGCATCGGTCGCCGATGACAACGCGGCGATAGTTCTCGGGCAGGTTCCCGCTGCCCGGCGTCACCCACGACGACAGTGTGCCCATCGGGCAGAACGAACACCAGGTGCGAGGCGCGAAAACGAACGAAAGAGTTATTCCCACGATGGTGGTGACAAGGATAATGGTCCAGAACACGCCGCCCATGGCGTCCCAGTCGCCCCAGGCACGGTACATCTGCACGCCGAACATGGTGAAGATGAACAGCACCATGAACGTGCGGAATCCACGGGTGCGCACAAACGCAGGAATTGGTTTGTGGGGCGAGTATTTCGACAGAATCTTGTCGTAAAAACTGCCGCGGGGGCAGGCGTTTCCGCACCACCAGCGTCCCTTTCGCACGGCAAAAGCCACCGGAGCAATCATACATATCACTGCCAGGAAACCGATTACAGGGTAAAAGAAGCCCACGACAAGGTACACAAGCAGAATCCAGTACAGGGGAAAGCCCTTTCGGGGATAATGACGGAAGAATTGTTTAGAAGCCATATAGGTTTTTATCCATTACTTATACCATTTGCAGTGCAAAGTTAAGCAACCGGCGCCATTGTCGCAAATTATTGCCATATAAATCAATAACCATGGCTGCGGTATAATTGGCACTTTTTACGGAAATTTTGTAACGAGCAGTTACAGAAATTATTTATAATTTTGCCGACGTTTTCAGCACTGAATATGAATAGAATAATAGCCATGATACTTGCCGGCGGGATGGCAACGACCGTTTCGGCCGCAGAAAGCGCCGGTGCGGCGCCTGATTCCGTCCGCACCGTCAATATCCTGAACGAAATCGTTGTAACGGGGAGCAACAGCGCTGTCCGCACCAATCTGTTGCCATACACAGTGAGCGTGCAGGGGCCTTCACAACTCGAGGCCTCCGGACAGACCGAAGTTCTTAACATCATTTCGGGCCGTGTGCCCAGCGTTTTCGTCACGCAGCGCGGCATCCTGGGCTTCGGCGTGAGCAACGGCGGCTCGGGCCACATCAAGGTGCGCGGCGTCGGCGGCGACCGCGCGTCGGCCGTGCTGATGATGGTCGACGGTCAGCCCCAGTTTGCCGGGCTCTATTCGCATCACGTCGCCGACATGTATACGAAAGAATATGTGGAACGTGTCGAGGTGCTGCGCGGCCCGGCCTCGGTGCTTTACGGCTCCAACGCCATGGCAGGCGTAATCAACGTCATCACCCGCGAAGGACGCCGCGACGGCTTCCATGCCTCGCTCTCCTCGCAGTACGGCTCGTACAACACGTGGCAGTCCTCGCTGACCGCAACGGCAGTCTACGGAAAGTGGAAAACTCTGGCCAGTGCCAGTTACGACCGCACCGACGGCAACATCAAGGGTATGGATTTCAAGAATGTCTCCGGCTATTTCAAGACCGGCTACGAACTGAGCCGGCGGTGGAATGCCGCCGCCGACGTAACGATTGACAAGTTCGTGGCCGACGACCCAGTCTACCCCACCCTCGACAACCCCGAATCCACCGACGTCTACCATCAGAATGTGACCCGCGGCGAGACCTCCCTGGCCTTCTTCAACCGCTATGCCGGCACCGACGGCGCCGTAAGGGCATATTACAGTTGGGGCAACCACTACATCGACGACCCGCGCCATTTCCACAGCCTCGACGACCGCGCCGGAGTGATGCTGTATCAGAACATCACGCCCTGGGCCGGTGCCTCGCTCACCGCCGGCTTCGATTTCGACACATACAGCGGCAAGATTCCCATGTCCGGCGGCAATGCCCACAAACCCGGGTCGATGGCCACCACCTCGCGCCGCCGCATCACCGAATATTCGCCCTACCTAACCTTCGCACAGTCGCTTGCCGAGGGCTTCATAACCCTCAACGGAGGCCTGCGCATGGCCAACAGCAACATGTTCGCCACCCGCTGGATTCCTCAGGCAGGTTTCGCCCTGAACCCCGGCGCCGGAGTCACGCTGAAAGCCTCGGCCGCCATGGGCTACCGCAACCCCTCGTTCCGCGAACTCTATCTCTACCGCATGGCCAATCCCGACCTGGGACCCGAACGCATGTGGAACTACGAGGTTACGGCCGGCAAGGACTTCGGCAGCATGTTCCATGCCGAGGTG
The DNA here is from genome assembly GCA_905193395.1 of uncultured Porphyromonadaceae bacterium. Taxonomy (GTDB): domain Bacteria; phylum Bacteroidota; class Bacteroidia; order Bacteroidales; family Muribaculaceae; genus CAG-873. The sequence continues at coordinate 1,711 of CAJJOO010000073.1, read as the reverse complement.
ACGGCCTACTATTCGCGCGGAAGCAATATGATTCAGGTAGTAGACATGAAAAACATGAACACGGGCCGCTTCATCAATAAGGGCATCGAAGTGAGTGCCCGCGCCTACACATCGCGCACACTGACGCTCAGCGCTTCGTACAGTTACCTCCACACCTCGCTCGTCAATCTCACCGGCGCGCCGCGCCACCAGTATTTCGCCGGTGTTGACTGGCGGCCGCTGCCCCACCTGGCCATAAGCGCGCAACTCAAAGGCGTGGCACGCCTCTGGGTGCATCAGAGCATCGACACGCAGAGTTATGCCGTGGCCGACCTCAAGGCCACCTATGGCATTCTGCCGTGGCTCGACCTCACCCTTAGGCTCGACAACATCACCGACGCACGCTATGTGATAAACCGCGGCTACGAAATGCCCGGTTTCACCGCCATGGGCGGTATACGGCTGCATCTCTGATTTTTTGCAATAAAAAATCGGATATTAGTTACAGATTCGGCTGAGAATTGTTAACTTTGCAACATCGCAGCGGCACTTGCCAAAACAAGGCCCGTATATTTGTACCATAATATGAACGAACAAGCACTCAGCCGATTATACCTGAAAGACACCGCATTCGGACGTCTGATGCAAAGGCGTGTGCACGACGTTCTGCTCATTGCGTCGCCCTACGATGCCTTCATGATGGAGGAGGACGGCCGCGTCGACGAGCAACTGTATCTGGAATATGTGTCGCTGAACCTCAGTTCTCCGCCCCGCATCACACGCGCCGCAACCGCAGTCGAAGCCCGCGAAATCATGCACCGCTCGCCCTTCGACCTGGTGATCATGATGCCGGCCGGCGACATCAGCGACAGCCTGGCGGGCGCACGTCTCATCAAGGAGCAACACCCTGCGACGCCACTTGTGATGCTGACCCCGTTCAGCAAGGAAGTGTCGCGGCGTCTTGCCGGCGAGGACCTAAGCCACATCGACTATGTGTTCAGTTGGCTCGGAAACGTGGACCTGCTGCTGGCCATAATCAAACTGCTGGAAGACCGCATGAACAGCGACGACATTACCGATGTCGGCGTGCAGATGATTATGGTGGTGGAGGATTCGGTGCGCTTCTATTCATCGGTACTGCCACACATCTATAAGTTCCTGCTGAAACAGAGCAAGGAATTTTCGACCGAGGCCCTGAACGAACACGAACAGATGCTGCGCATGCGCGGCCGCCCCAAGGTGATGCTGGCCCGCGACTACGAGGAAGCCCTGTCACTATACGAAAAATACGGCGAGAACATGCTGGGCGTCATCAGCGACGTGTCCTTTGCCCGTGGCGGCACGAAGGACCCCAAGGCCGGTTTACGTCTGTGCCGCACCCTGCGCGAGCACGACCCCTACCTGCCGCTGATTGTCGAGTCCTCCGAAACGGCCAATGCTCCGGCGGTCCGCGAACTGGGCGGGGTGTTTCTTGACAAGAACTCAAAGAAACTGCCCGTTGACCTCGGCGAGGCCATCATGGCCAATTTCGGTTTCGGAGACTTCATTATCCGCGACCCGGACACCGGCAACGAGATTATGAGGCTACACGACCTCAAGGCCCTGCAAAAAAGCATCTTCGACATACCCGACGAGGCCCTGTTCCTCCACGCCTCGCACAACGATATCTCGCGCTGGCTCTATTCCCGCGCCCTGTTCCCCATCGCCGACATCATCAAGCGTCACCGCTTTG
>CAJJOO010000072.1 GCA_905193395.1 uncultured Porphyromonadaceae bacterium | reverse complement strand
TTATCCCAGAGACTGAATCTGAAATAACTTAAAAGAGGTCAAGATGAAGAACAATCCGCATGTCAACGGGGAAAGCGCCGAGGGAATCGGGAGCCATGCACATGAGCAGTGTGGTGCTGTCGTTGGTATAGATGAAAGCCTTTGTGCCGCCGTGGGCGCAGAGGTGCTTCACGGTACCGCTGACGGTGACGGTGTCGCCGACCAGGTCGGGGGCAACCTGAAGGAGGCTGTCGACGGAGATGGAAACGATTTCGGGTGCTTCGGCGTTTTCTGCATCCTTCTGTCCGGAGCAGGCGGTGAAAGTCGCAGCGGCAATGGTGGCTGCGGCGACAAGGGTAAATGTCTTTAATTTCATATAAATGGTTTATTTAATGGAATCTACGGGAACAGCCTCGAAACCGCCGTCGTGCAGGACATTGATGATTGTCTGATGGTCGGTTCGTGTAGGACTGAAAGTGACGGAGACGCGTGTGCCGCCTTCGAGGCAGACAACCTCGCTGACACCCGGATGGGTGCCGAGGGTGGTGCGGAGGCGGTTCTCGACGGCCCGCGAGGTGGCCGGAGGAGTGACAGTGAAAATTGCAGTGACCGTGCGCGGACCTGCCATGAGCATGGGGGCGAGGGCGGCAAGCGCCAGGACAAGTATCTTTTTCATAGCGAAAGAGGTCAAAAGTGGGTACAATTTGGTGGCAAAGATAATATTTTTTTCACTAACTTTGCACAGATAATAATAAAAACGATGCTCCGGCGTTTGATATTTATGATGAATATGAGAAAATTGAGCCGAGTGGCCATAATGACGGCAGTCGCCGGTTTCATGACGCTGGCCGCGTCGTGCGGCGGCCCGAAACTTGCCACTGCCAACGAGCAACTGGCACGCGGCGAATATTACGACGCCTCGCGGACTTACCGCAAGATATACAACAAATTAACAAAAAAAGAGGAGCGCCAGCAGCGCGGCGAAGTCGCCTTCCTGATGGGCGAGTGTCACCGCCATCTAGGACAGTTCCAGCGTGCCGCGGCGGCATATCAGAATGCCATACGATATGAATATCCCGATACGGCGGCCTATCTGTATCTGGCGCAGATGCTGCATGCCTCGGGCCAGTATGCCCATGCCGTGCGTGCCTATGAGGACTATCTGGCCTTGAAACCAGGCGACGCCGCGGCCCAGACGGGCCTGTCCGGGGCAAAAACCGGTGCGTCCAAAAGCGGCACCACACGCTATATAGTGCGCAAAAGCGACCTGCTGAACTCGTCGCGCAGCGATTTCTCGCCCATGTACGTTCCGGGCGAGTACGACCGCATCTATTTCGCTACAACGCGTGAAAAGGTGAGCGGCCCGCGGAGCGAGATTACCGGAACGAAGAAAGGCGACATCTGGGTGGCCGTAAAGAACGAAAACGGCGTGTGGCAGCGTCCCGAGCCTGTGGAAGGCGACCTGAACACCGAGATGGACGAAGGAATCATATCTTTCTCGCCCGACGGAACAACTATGTATCTGACCCGTGCGAGGCGTGAACCCAACGCCCCCACCACGGTGGAGATATTCACTTCGCAGCGCAGCGACGCCAAATGGAGCGCGCCCGTTAAATTCGAGATTACGGCCGACACAATTTCCGCTATGGGACACCCGGCCGTGTCGCCCGACGGACAGTGGCTGTATTTCAGCAGCGACAGGCCCGGCGGCCAGGGCGGCCGCGACCTGTGGCGCATCAATATCAACCAGCGTCTCGGATCGCTTGAAAACCTCGGGGAATGGATAAACACGCCGGGCGACGAGATGTTCCCCTACGTGCGCACTGATTCGGTGATTTACTTCGCCTCCGACGGACATCCCGGCTATGGCGGTCTCGACCTGTTCCGCGCCGAGCAGAAACCTTCCGGGGGCTGGGCCGTGACGAATATGGGCACACCCATGAATTCGCCGGCCGATGATTTCGGCATAACTTTCGGACAGGGCGAGAGCGGTTTTTTCACCTCGAACCGCAACGACGCCCGCGGATATGACAATATTTATACCTTTGAACTGCCTGACCTGAAAATTCTTATTTCGGGCTGGGTACTTGACCGCGACGAGGAACCGGTGGCCAATGCCGTGATACGAATCATCGGCGACGACGGCTCGAACCAGAAAGCCGTGGCTCGCCCCGACGGGTCGTTCTCGTTCCCGCTGAACCGCGGCGTCAGATACGTGATGCTGGCCGGCGCGCGCGGATACCTCAACGCCCGGCAGGAATTCACTTCGGACACGGCCGAGGAGGATGCCGAATATGGTGTTGACTTCATCCTGGCTTCCATAACCAAGCCGGTTGTAATCGACAATATCTTCTATGATTTCGACCGCGCCACGCTACGCCCGGAATCCAAAGAAGCACTCGACGAAATGGTCCAGGTGCTTCGCGACAATCCCAACGTGACCATCGAGATGGCATCGCACACGGACCGCAAGGGTTCTGACGAATACAATATCGACCTGTCGTCGCGCCGCGCACAGTCGGTAATCGACTATCTGATTGCGCACGGCATCTCGCCCGACCGCCTGCAATCGCAGGGCTATGGCGAATCACGGCCCAAAACCATCACGAAGAAACTGCACCGCGAGCATCCGCAGTTTGAGGAAGGGACCGTGCTGACAGAGGAATTCATTCTCACGCTTTCGCCCGAGGACCAGGAAATCGCCGACCAGATCAACCGTCGCACCGAATTCCAGGTACTGTCGATTGACTATAACATGTATTGATTCCCGGCAATGGAATTCCGCACGCCCATCGGCAAGATAGATTCCGAGTTCGGCATTAGTCATTCCGACAAAATACTGATGCTGGGGTCCTGTTTCACTGATTCAATCGGTGAAAGGCTAGAACGCGGCGGATTCGATGTGGTGCGCAATCCCGGAGGCCCGCTTTTCAACCCCGCCTCAATCGCCGGAGCAATCACACACGCCGATACTCCGTATACAGCACGTGATCTGGTGGAACATGAGGGCATATATCATTGCCTGGACTTCGCCTCGCGCTTTTCCGGAAAGAACGCCGAGGAAGTCCTGGCCCGTGTCAACGCCGTAAGGGAAACTATCGCCGACAGACTTGCCTGCGCCGACCTGGCAATCTTCACTTTCGGGACAACGCGCATATACAAATACGGATGTAAGATCGCCGGCAACTGCCATCGTCTTCCGCCGGCCACTTTCAGCGAAAGCAACCTGGCAATTGACGAAATAACAGGAATATGGTCACAACTCGCGGACAGTCTTCCGAAAAGAGTAATCTTTACGGTATCGCCAATACGATATACGGCATATGGTCTTGATGCGAACTTCCTGTCGAAGGCGACATTGAGACTCGCGGTGGAACAACTGTGCAATAGCCGTGAGGGAATCGAATATTTTCCCTCGTTTGAAATACTGAACGACGATCTGCGCGACTACCGCTTCTATGCCTCCGATATGAAACACCCGTCGGACACGGCGGTGAACTACATAATGGAAAAATTTTCCGAAACATATTTCGACGAAGCCACCAGGCGCGTGGCTGCCGAATTTGAACGGCAGGCGGCACGAGCGGCTCATATTGAACGAAACTGAATAATGCAACTGACAGTAAAAGATATAGTATCGGCCACGGGAGCCGAACTGAAAGGAAGTGCGGCCACCGATTTCCCGGTGACGCATCTTGTTATCGACAGCCGCTCGCCACTCGACAGCGACGGCGCGATGTTCTGCGCTATAACCACCGCGGCAGCGTCCGGATATAAATATATCCCCCGGATGTATGACAAGGGGGTGCGCTGCTTCCTGACCGACCGCTTCGACGACGAACTGGCCGAAATGATGACCGACGCGACCTTCCTGAAAGTCGACAACATAGAGGCCGCAATCATACGGATTGCCGAAGAATGGCGCAAGCACCTCAACGACACCACATTCATCGGCATCACCGGCAGCGTCGGGAAGACGGTGGTCAAAGAAATGCTGTACCGTGCCCTTTCCGGAATACTGGCAGCGGGCCGAAGTCCCCGCAGTTGGAACTCACACATCGGCGTACCGCTGTCAATCACAGAACTGACACCCGCCGACAAGGTGGCGATAATCGAGGTCGGCATTGACTCCGACGGCGAAATGTCGGCGATGCAACCACTTGTACGACCGAAAATCGGCATTTTCACACCCGTAACGGCGGAGCATGATGACGGGTTCAAGTCGAGGCACGACAAAATCTGTCAGAAGGCACTGCTGTTCAGTGAGTCGGAATATGTAATCTACGATGCCGCTATTCCCGGTGTCGCTGAAATACTTGCAGTTGTCTGCCCAAAGGCAAAACTGATTGCCATCGAATCCGATTTCAACAACCGTGCTGTCGACGAAGTCCTGAAAATCCTCGGCGTGGAATCCCGTCCGCACTGCGGCGACGCCGTTGACGACAAAATAACGGTGCACCAGGGAGTGAACGACTGCATAATCCTCTACGACGGCTTCACACCCGACTATCGTTCGCTGGCCGGCGCTCTTGACTTCTTCTGCCGTCGAAAGACACCGAACCGTTCAGATACGGTGGTAATAACAGACCTTTTCCACGCTCCGGACGAAAACCTCGACACACTCTACGCCCGCTGCGCCCGGCTGCTGAAACTGGCCGGAATCGAGCGCGTAGTGGGAATCGGAACGGAAATTTCGGACCACCGGCACTTCTTTGTCGGCGCCCACAACCGCTTCTATACCTCGACCGAGGCCTTTCTTTCGTCGTTTGACTCCGAAGACTATTCAGGCGAGACAATCCTGCTGTTCGGCGAGCCGCGCGAGTTCATGAATCAGGTTCGGACGCTGCTCGAAGCCCCGCGGCACGACACCACATTGCAGGTGAATCTGGCCGCGCTGGCCGCCAACTTCAACTACTACCGCTCGCTGACACGTCCCGGCACGGGCATGATCGCCATGGTCAAGGCTTCGGCCTACGGCTTCGGCGCCGTCGAGGTGGCCAAGACCATGCAGGACCGCGGCGCGGCCTATCTGGCCGTGGCCGTCGTTGACGAGGGCGTGGAACTGCGCCGCAACGGCATAACGATGCCCATTGTGGTCCTGAATCCCGTGACGGGCAACTATAAAGCCCTGTTCGACTACAACCTTGAGCCCTCGGTATTCTCGCTCAAAGAACTCGAAGACCTGGAACGAGCCGCCGGCCGCGCAGGAATCGACCGACTGAAAATCCACGTAAAACTCGACACCGGCATGCACCGCGTCGGATTTACGGAAGCCGAAATTCCCGGGCTGGCCGTGCATATCAAAAACCGCGAAGCCGGCAAACCGGAGATTGAAGTCGTGTCCGTATTCTCACATCTCGCCACGGCCGACTGCCTCGATATGGACGACTATACCCGTGGCCAACTTGATACCTTCGCGCGGATGTCTCAGGAACTTATGGACGCGCTGGGCAAGAAAGTGCTGCGCCACCTGCTGAACACGGCCGGAATCATGCGCTTCCCCGAGTACGACTACGACATGGTACGTCTAGGCATCGGCCTCTACGGCGTGTCGCCTCTGCCAGGCAAAACACCGCTTCAGACCGTGGCATCGCTGATGACAACGGTCGTGTCGCTGAAACAATGGGCCGCCGGCACAACAATCGGTTACGGCTGCCGCGGCGTCCTTACGCGCCCGTCCGTCATAGCGACAGTGCCGATAGGATATGCCGACGGACTGAACCGCCATTTCTCCCGCGGCAATGCCTCGTTCATGATTCGTGGCGTTGAATGTCCTACAGTCGGCAACATCTGCATGGACCAATGCATGGTCGACGTAACCGACGTTCCCGGCGTTGCAGTGGGCGATGAAGTCGAAGTGTTCGGCCAGCACATCCCTGTCGAACGCCTTGCAGAAACCCTCGACACAATCCCTTATGAAATATTCACATCCGTCGCCCCGCGAGTAAAACGCATCTATTACAGGCGATAATAACCATTAACACCAAATTTATGAATTATCTTAAAACACTACTGCTGCCATGCCTTCTGCTGGCCTCACTGATGCAGTTCACCTCGTGTTCGTCCGACGACAATGATGAACCGGCCTCGAAATCAGCCCGGTTCACCGGTTGCTACGCAAACATTTCGGCTAACGACGACGCACATAAGGTCACAGTATCCTCACCGTTCAACATAGCGGTCGTCACCTACCCCGCGTCCAATTCGGCCAACGTGACCATCTCGGATATCGTCATTTCCGGCACACGATACACAATCGAACTGACCGATGTTCCCATGAAAGTGGAAAGCGACTGGATCAGCCTGGCCAAACAGAGCATCAGCGCCAAGACCTCCAACGGACGAACCATGGCTATCACCCAGTTCAGCCTATCGTTCAAGAGCGGCGCCATCAGCACACCCGACAATAAGCAGTCGGCCCAGTGCCTGCAATTCCGATTCGTAGCCGACGGACAGTCAATTATCGAAGGCTCTAGCCTGCCGGCTGTGATGTATTCCAAGGCGTCGCTCCGCGGTTCCTCGACTGATTTCAAGGGCACAGCCGTTATCAACGCCGACTTTGACATGTCGCAGGCCACACTTATGGCCTACGATTTCCGCTATAATGCAAGCCAGACAGCAGCGAATGTCGAAATCACCGGCGTCCCCTTCACACTCGTAGGCACGACCGCGACATTCCAGTACAGCAGTTCCTCGGCCCCGCTGACGGTAAACGCCATTTCGGCAGACGGTACACGGACGCAAATCGGCACAATCCGGACCCTCTCAGGAATGGTGAAGCCGTGGAGTATCGGTTCCGTATCGTTTGAATACGTTCCCAATGACGGTCCCACCGCCATGGTCGAAGTTTCCCTCTCGACAACCACGGTCGAGAAGTAAAGGCTCAGATACATGACTGCTCCCCGGAGCAGCCGACCATAAAGACAGCCGCTCCGCGAAATCCAATCACGGAGCGGCTGTCTTAGTATTTAGCAAAAGATTTATTCGGCCTCGGGTGCGGCCTTATCGTCGGAGGGTTCTTCCTCTTTTTCAACAAATTCAGTGATGCCGGCGGCGAGCAACTGGTTGTACCACTGGAAAAGTTTGCGGATGTCGGTGGTATAAACGCGGTCGGGGTCGAAATCGGGCAGGATGGTGGAGAAATACTTGCGCAGAGCGGCATCGTCGCCGATGGCCTTTACATCGACGGGCTTGCCGTCGTGTCGGCCGT
>CAJJOO010000071.1 GCA_905193395.1 uncultured Porphyromonadaceae bacterium | reverse complement strand
GCCGACGGGGAGTTCTGTTTTAACGGCCTTGTTGACAAGATAGGCCAGAACGACAATTGCATAAGTCTCGGCAAACCAGCCGCTACGGCCAACTATCCCCGAAAGGATGGCAACAACGGCTGATACCACTGCGGCCACGGCAAGTGCGGTGACAGGTGATTTCGACTCTTTGCCAAGTACGCTCCGGCCGTTCTTGCAGGTTGCCATAATGACGATTGTCAGCAGCATTACAAGCACCGCCGGCACTGTCTTCAGCGTGAGCATGGCAAGGCTGTCATCTGGCGCCTGTCCGGCTCCCGCTCTCAGTATGATACCGGGACAGAGCGTAACGAACGCCGCACCTGCGGCTAGCGATAGCATCAGCAGCATCACCGGACGTTCGGGCATTTTCCGCCGAATCAGAATCAGCGTGGCTATTCCTACGCATAGCGGCATGCCTCCGGCCTCATGGCTAGCGCCCGCAACGAAACAGAGGAGCATCGCTCCCGCAATCTGTACTGCTGTCCGTGGATTGGTGTGGAATATCACATAGTAGGCGCTAAGGAGCAATGCCGATGCCCATACATAGTTTGTCATGCAGGCATAAATGTTCATGTAGTCCCACCAGGGCAGCGCGAATACTCCGGCACCGATGGTCAGCATGGCAATCAGTGGCCTGTCTTTTCCGATGCCGGCACATTTCACCGGCATCAGATACAGCAGTACGGTCAGCGCACCTCCGGCAAGTGCCGTAATCCACCGCGGGATTACAAGCAGCAGCGGAAGCAGCAGATTCAGGATACGCCCGTTGGTCGTGAGCCAGTGCGAACCGGCCCAGCGGGGCTGCGACAGCAGAGATTCCTTTTCCGGGTATGGACCGCCGAAAACCCCGCCGTAGACCAGGTCGTCGCCCATCAGCGGCGTGAAGTAGTCGGTCAGGAATGTCCCGATTGCAATCGCCGCCAGGGTTGTGACGACAACAGGATTCAGTTTATATCTCGAAGTTATTGTCATCAAGCAGCGACAGATAGACCGACGAGAAATATTCGGCCGATTCACGCGGATAGCGGACATCGGTAAACACCTGTGCCAGCGTTTCCTTGCCGTTCTCCTTGATATAGGTTTCTGACATGGGGTCGGCTTCGAGTGAGGCATATGCTTCCTCGATATCGGCATCGCAGGTGTCCTGATATGTCTCCTGATGCATTATTCTTTCCACAGGCAGGCGCCATGTCGGACCGGTCGCATCCTCGGCAGGATAGCCCACGGTCACCGTGGTTACGGGCACCACGCCCTGCGGCAGTTCCAGTGCCATGGCGATATCGGGAGCATTATAGGTGGTGGTGCCGAGATAGCAAGTCCCGAGCCCGTCCATTTCGGCAATCGTGCAGAACTGCTGTGCGAAAATCGACGTGTCGATTACGGCCGCCACAAACGACTGGAAAGTGTCGAATCCGGGCTTGGCATTGCGCAGGTGGCACCAATGTTCGAAGCGGCGAATGTCCAGGCAGAATGTCAGCACGGCGTCGGCCGAGGTCACGGCACCCTGGTTGAAATGTGCCGGTGCAAGGGCCTCTTTCCCTTCCTTGCTGCGGGTCACGATTACGCTGTAAAGTTGCATGTTGCCCGTATTAGGAGCATGTGTCGCGGCGGCAATCATCCGTTTCAGTTCTTCATCGGGAATGTGTTGGTCGGTATAGCACCGTACGCTGCGACGGTTTTCAAAATAATTCAAATCGGCCATATCTCTTATAATTTATATTTACGCGAAAGTTGATTGAGCAGGCGCTGGGCCTTGGCGTCCGTTGCGGCAGTCGTCGACTCCTGGAAGTCTTCTTTTGCCGGAATCAGCACCTTTGTTCCGGGGCCAATCTTGTTGGGGTTGCCAAGATTCGGATTGGCCTCATAGATAAAGATCCAGTAGTTCTTGCGGCCGTAATGTTCCGCGGCCATCGTTGTGAGGAAGCGTGTGCGGGTCACAGTATCGTAAACCGGCTGCTTTGCGGGCTGCGGTGCTTCTGCCACCGTGACTGCGGGCTCGGGATTGGCCGCCGGGGCCGCGGCTTCGGCGGTCGCAGTCTGAACTTCGTTCACAACGGCCTGCGTTTCAGCCGTTTCAGCCTCCGTCACATTCTCGTCCGTCGTTTCGGTGATGGCAGTTTCCTCAGGCAGCGCAATTTCGGCCAAGGCCTTGCCGGCAAAATATCCGCCCACAAGTCCGATTATCAGACCGATAAGCAATCCGACAACGAGCCACAGCAAATGGTTTGAACTTCTGCCTGACGCAATTTCAGTCGGATAATACTCTTCCTCCTCCGGTGCGGTTTCAGGCTGCGGTTCCGGTTCTGGTTGTGGCTCAGGCTCGGGAATAGGCTCAGGTTCCGCCTGGGGTTCGGGCTCCGCTTGTGGCTCAGGCTCGGGAATAGGCTCAGGTTCCGCCTGGGGTTCGGGTTCGAGTTGCGGTTGAGGTTCAGGCTGTGGTTCCGGTTCGGGAATAGGTTCCGGCTCAGGTTGCGGCTCGGGCTGGGGTTTCTGAGGTGCTTCGACGCCGGCCAGTTCTTCGTCTGTCACGTCATCAAACAGTTCCACCGGCTCGAAGGCCGAGAACGGCTGATTGGCAAATTCAGCCAGCGCCTCATCGGGAATGAATTGCACCGGCTCTGCGGTGTTACCTGTCGGATGGAACTCCCCTACTCCTTCAACCGTTACCGAATTTCCCTTGGTCAGTTCGCTCTCGATTATGCTGAAAAAGTTGTGCAGGTATCTGCGTGCTATTGTCGGCTGACATCCGGCTTTTGCGGCCAGCATCGCTATCAGTCCGGGCAGGTTTATGCGCTCATTCATGGTCATTGAGTTTACGCCGCAGCATGGCGGCCGGTTGGAATGTCACTGTGATTCTCGGCGGGAGCATCATCCTGTGCCCGGTCGACAGGTCCTTGACCACGGTCTCGTCCTGTTTCTCGGTTATGAACGTGCCGAACGACGGGATGGCTACATCGGCCGGCTTCCGTGTCGCCTCGCGCAGAATCGCGGCAAAGGCGTCGGTCATCACGCCAACCTGCCTTGCGTCTTCGTCTATCATTGCGGCAAGTGTTGAGTTAAATGTCTTGGAATCCATTTATATTTAGATTTTTACTGTTATTATATCTGACATGCGCATCGAGAACAGTCTCGAGCGCCGTTCGCTGCGCACCAGCGATTCCACCGGCGAATATGCAGCCGGATGCACCGTGTCGTGGCTCAGCGAGGCTGAATTTATTTGGTCTATCACTCCCATCAGCCTGGAGCGGCGTTCTCGGCTGGCCGAATCGACAAACAGCGACTGCCTGACGGCCCCGGCATCGACAATCTCGTTTATCATCACACCGGCTTTCTTGTACGAATAACCCTGACGGTATATGCTTTTGAGACATTCCGTGGCCATGGATGAAAGCGCAAGCGTGTCTGACGTCGCTTCGAACAATTGTCTGTGGGCGGAATTGTAATACTGCTTGAGGTCCTCCCGGAAGGCATTGGTGTGTATGAATACCGACATCGATACGGCCGCCAGGCCCTTTTCGCGAAGTTTGCGTGACAGTGCTGTGGCGAAGATCACTACTGCCTGCCGCAGCCCGTCGAAATCAGTTATCATCGTCCCGAACGAGCGCGAGCAGCACATCTGTTTCCGTGCCGGTTCAACCTCCTCCATCTCAATGCAGGATTCGCCGTTGAGTTCCCTCCACGTCCGCTCGCCGGTCACGTTCATCAGCCGCTTCACGTACTCGTCGCTCATGTCGGCGAACTGCAAAGCCGTGTCGATGCCTATCCGGTTGAACTTTTTCAGCAGTCGACGGCCTATTCCCCATACATCACCGATGGGACACAGCGCCAGGGCCTTCCGCCGTGAAACGTCATCCCTGATGCCGCAGACCGACCGGTAACCGGGATATTTCTTCGCGAACCGCGCCGCGATTTTCGCCAGCGTTTTCGTAGAGGCGAAACCCAGTGATGTCGGTATGCCGGTGTCGCGGCGTATACGCCTCACGATTTCCCGGCCGGCAGATTCGATTTCGTCGTCCTTCCAGCCGTCGAAGTGCAGGAAGGCCTCGTCGATTGAATAGATTTCGATTTCCGGCACTATGGCCGACATCGTCGCCATGACGCGCGACGACATGTCGCCGTACAGACGATGGTTGCCCGAAAATATCTGTACGCCGTAGCGGTCGCATACGCCCTTGACTTTGAAATACGGATCGCCCCGTTTCAGTCCGAGTGCCTTGGCCTCGTTGGATAACGCCACGATACAGCCGTCGTTGTTACTCAGGACCGCAACAGGTTTTTCACGCAGCGCGGGATTGAAAACGCGCTCGCATGACACAAAGAAATTGTTGCAGTCGATGAGTCCTGTCACTTCGGCATAATTTCGTTTATCGTTTCGGCGACGGGCGCCGGTGATGATGCTTGATTGTGTATGTTACCACGCCCCACACCTCAAATTTGTTGTCGGGGGTGACAAGAATCGGGTCGAACCGTTCGTTGGAAGGTATCAGCCACACCTTTCCTTCGGACAGCGATATGCGTTTCAGTGTGAAGTCACCGTCGACGCAGCACACGGTCAGGTCACCGTCGGCCGGTTCGATGGAACGGTCGATAACCAGGATGTCGCCGGGCTCTATCCCGTCGCCAATCATCGACTCGCCGTCAACGCGGGCATAGAACGTTGCCGCCGGATGCCTGATCAGTTCGTGATTCAGGTCGATGCTTTCGCTCAGATAGTCCTGGGCCGGCGACGGAAATCCGGCCTGAACCCCCTGTTCGGCGTACGGCAACGGGAGTTGGCTCGAAAGGTCGGGCTTGAAGATATGCAGTGTGACGTCGGTCTTAGGCATGGCGGCGTTGGTGACAAAAGGGTTTCGGTTATCAGAAAAGTTCCTCGCGGATGGCATAGCGCGGGCGGTGCTTCACCTCGATATAAATCTTGCCCACGTATTCGCCAAGGATTCCCAGCGAAATCAGTATCAGCGAACCGAGGAACCACACCGACAGAATCAGCGACGTCCACCCCGTGACGGTCTTGCCCGCGAAATAGTTGATCATGGCCCAGACGGCCACGACGCAACTTATCAGGAACAGAATCAGTCCCAGGTAGAATATAATCCTCATCGGCTTGGCCGTGAACGAGGTGATGCCGTCAATCGACAGCGAAAGCAGTTGAGGCAGATGGTATTTGGATTCTCCTGCCTCTCGGGGCTTGCGCGGATACGTCACAACGGCGGTCTTGAGGCCTATCTGCGCCACAATGCCGCGGAGATACAGGTTCGTCTCGCCATATTCTCCCAGCAGTTTGAGGGCACGGTGGCTCATCAGGCGGAATTCCGCGTGATTGTACACGCTTTCCACGCCCAGACGTCGCAGAAATTTGTAATACCCCAGCGCCGAATTGCGCTTGAACCAGGTGTCAGTCTCGCGCGACGAACGCACTCCGAACACGATTTCATTGCCTTCCTTGGAAAGTTCCACCATCCGCGGAATCACGTAGGGGTCGTCCTGGAGGTCGGCGTCGATGGTGACACAGGCATCGCAGCGGTCTGTGACGGTGTGCATGCCGGCCAGCAGCGCGGGCATCTGTCCGCGGTTGTGGGCCAGCAACACGCCCTTCACCTTGCTGTCCTTCTCATGAAGGCTGTTGATGACATCCCATGTCGCGTCACGGCTCCCATCGTCGACGCACAGCACATACGAGTCGGCAGCGACCTGATTGTCGGCAATCATCTTGTCGAGTATTTCCGTGATAACGGAAATGGTTTTCGGCAGCATCTCCTGCTCGTTGTAGCAGGGCATCACAATGGCGAGGCGTGGCGTCATGGAGTCGGTGTTTTGGTGTATGTCAATAAGCGCGGGCAATGATTACGCGGCGGTGCGAGGGCTTGCCTGTAACCATGCACTTGCCTTCCTCGGCGGGCATGTCGAGGGGTATGCAGCGGATTGTAGCCTTGGTCTCGGCCTTGATGCGCTCCTCAGTTTCGGTGGTGCCGTCCCAGTGGCACAGGAAGAAGCCGCCGTCCTCGATTTTCTCCTTGAACTCCTCGTAACTGTCGCATTTCTGGATGCGGCTGTCGCGATAGGCCAGGGCTTTGTTGTAGATATTGGTCTGCATGTCCTCGAGCAGGCTGTTGACAGTGTCGGCGATTCCGGCCAGCGGCATCTCGGTCTTTTCGAGGGTGTCGCGGCGCATAACCTCGACGGTACCCTTCTCGATGTCGCGTGCGCCGATTACGAGGCGCACGGGCACGCCTTTCAGTTCGTAGTCGGCAAACTTGAAGCCGGGGCGGCGCTTGTCGTCGTCGTCATATTTTACGCTGATGCCCAGTTGACCCAGTCGTTCGACAATCGGCATCACGGCCTCGGTGATTGCGCTCAGTTGCTCGGCATTCTTGAAGATAGGCACGATGACAACCTGAATGGGAGCGAGATGGGGAGGCAGCACAAGGCCGTTGTCGTCGCTGTGAGCCATGATAAGGGCGCCCATCAGACGGGTGGAAACACCCCACGAGTTGGCCCAGACATATTCCGACTGGTTGTCCTTGTTTACGAAGGTCACGTCGAAGGCCTTGGCGAAATTCTGTCCCAGGTTGTGCGATGTACCGCTTTGCAGGGCCTTTCCGTCCTGCATCATGGCCTCGATGGTATATGTGTTCAGGGCGCCGGCGAAGCGTTCGTTTTCGGTCTTGACGCCTATCACGACGGGAAGAGCCATGTAACGGCGTGCGAATTCGGCATACAGGTTAATCATCTGCACGGTACGGGCTTCGCTTTCCTCGGCCGTTGCGTGGGCACAGTGGCCTTCCTGCCACAGGAATTCACTGGTGCGGAGGAACATGCGTGTGCGCATCTCCCAGCGCATCACGTTGGCCCACTGGTTGCAGATAACGGGCAGGTCGCGATAGGAGTGAATCCAGTTCTTGTACGTACCCCAGATGATGGTTTCTGAGGTGGGACGCACAATCAGTTCTTCTTCAAGTTTGGCTTCGGGGTCCACAATCACGCCGGTGCCGTTGGGGTCGTTTTTCAGGCGGTAGTGTGTCACCACGGCACATTCCTTGGCAAAACCTTCCACGTGCTCGGCCTCGCGGCAAAGGAACGACTTGGGTATCAGCAGGGGGAAATATGCGTTCTTTACACCGGTTTCCTTGAACATGCGGTCAAGGGTCTGCTGCATCTTTTCCCAGATGGCATAGCCGTAGGGCTTGATTACCATACAGCCGCGCACGGCCGATTGTT
>CAJJOO010000070.1 GCA_905193395.1 uncultured Porphyromonadaceae bacterium | reverse complement strand
TGCCGTAGGGGTGATGCGGGAACAATGTGGAGAGCATGGCCTCGGACATCTTGCGGCCGTCCTGGGTCAGCGACATGTTCTTTTCCTCGTAGATAGTCTCGAGTTCGGTGTGGAAGCCGCGCAGCACGGGATGCTCGAAGCGGTCGGCCTGGATGCGTGCCCAGGTGTCGAGTTGATTGGAGGGGATGTCCTCGACGTAGCAGGTCACATCGTATGAAGTATATGCGTTGGTACCTTCGGCGCCAATCAGGGCCATCAGTTTGTCATATTCGTTGGGAATGGCAATCTGCGAGGCCAGATAACTGATTGAGTCGATCTGACGGTAGATGTTGCGGCGGGCTGTCGAGTCGGTTGTCACGCGGTATACCTCGAAGAGTTGCTCGATCTGGTCGAGCAGGGGCTTCTCGGCGGCATAGTCGGAGGTGCCGAACTGTTCTGTGCCCTTGAACATCAGGTGCTCGAAATAGTGGGCCAGGCCGGTTGTTTCGGCGGGGTCGTTCTTGCCGCCGACGCGCACGGCGATGTAGGTCTGGATACGGGGACGGTCCTTGTTGACGGACATGAACACTTTCAGGCCGTTGGGCAGGGTGTACTGCAAGGTGTTCAGGGGGTCGCCGGGCACGGTGACGAAGTCGTGGCGTGCGGCTATGGCCGGGATGGCGGCCAGCAGCAGGAGGACAAGACTCAGGAGTCCGGTTGTCAGTTTTTTCATTGCGATGAATTGTGGGTTTGTGATACTTGGGATTGTTTTATCAGTATTCGTCCCAGGCCTTGATGTCAACGGAGGCCGGAGAGAGAGTAGTGAATGCATTGATGAATGCCGATGCGAGGCGGGCGTTTGTCAGTAGCGGAATGTTGAGGTCGATTGCGGCACGGCGGATTTTGTAGCCGTTGGTGAGTTCGGCGCTCGACAGATCGCGCGGAATATTGATCACCAGGTCTACGCTGTGGTCGTGGAGCACGTCAAGGGCGCGCGGGGTGAGGGAGGGGTCCTCGTCGGGCTTGTGGACCAGGGTTGATTCGATGCCGTTGTCTGCCAGGAAGCGGTGGGTGCCTTCGGTGGCGTAGAGTCGGTAGCCGCGTGCGGCCAGGCGAGCGGCGCTTTCCAGCAGGGCGGCTTTCTGCTTGGCCGTGCCGCTGGACAGCATGACACCGCGCTGCGGGATGCGGTGGCCGACGGCCAGCAGCGATTTCAGCACGGCTTCGGACGACATCTCGCCCAGACAGCCAACCTCGCCGGTCGACGACATGTCGACGCCCAGCACGGGGTCGGCGCCTTGCAGACGCGAGAACGAGAACTGGCTGGCCTTGACGCCCACATAGTCGAGGTCGAAGGCGCTTTTGGCCGGCTTCTCGACCTTTTCGCCCAGCATTATGCGCGTGGCGAGGTCGATAAAGTTGATTTTGAGTACTTTCGAAACGAAGGGGAAGGAGCGCGAGGCACGCAGGTTGCACTCAATCACCTTGATATCATTGTCCTTGGCCAGGAACTGGATGTTGAAGGGACCGGAGATGTCGAGGGCGCGGGCAATTGCGGCGCCCACCTTCTTGATGCGGCGCATGGTCTCGACATAGAGTTTCTGGGGCGGGAACTGGATAGTGGCGTCGCCCGAGTGCACGCCGGCATATTCGATATGTTCGGAAATAGCGTAGGCCTTGATTTCGCCGTGGTCGGCCACGGCGTCCATCTCGATTTCCTTGGCGTCCTGGATGAATTCGGTGACCACGACGGGATGCTGCTTCGAGACGTTGGCGGCCAGGCGCAGGAAGCGGTCGAGGTCTTCCTCGTTGGAGCAGACGTTCATTGCCGCGCCAGAGAGTACGTAGGACGGGCGGACGAGCACCGGGAATCCGACCTGGGCCACGAACGCGTGGATGTCGGAGAGCGACGTGAGTTCACGCCAGCGCGGCTGGTCGATGTGAAGGCGGTCCAGCATGGCCGAGAATTTGTGGCGGTCCTCGGCGTTGTCAATCGATGCGGCCGAGGTGCCCAGGATGTTGACGCCGGCGGCGTCAAGGCGCGTGGCGAGGTTGTTGGGTATCTGTCCGCCGACCGAGAGGATTACGCCGTGGGGCTGCTCGAGGTCGATGATGTCGAGCACGCGCTCGAAGGTCAGTTCGTCGAAGTATAGGCGGTCGCAGGAGTCGTAGTCGGTCGATACGGTTTCGGGATTGTAGTTTATCATCACCGAGCGCCATCCCTGTTTGCGGACTGTGGTCAGTGCGTTGACCGAGCACCAGTCGAATTCCACCGACGAGCCGATGCGGTAGGCGCCGGAGCCGAGGACAATCACCGAGCGGTGGTCGCCGGTGTATTGCACATCGTTCTGCGAGCCGTTGTAGGTGAGATACAGATAGTTGGTGGCGGCGGGGTATTCTGCGCCGAGGGTGTCGATCTGCTTCACCACGGGGCGGATGCCGGCGGCCAGACGGCGGCGGCGTACGTGCAGGGCTGCGTCGCCCGAACCGTCCATGGCGTCGCGCAGGATGGCACGGGCAATCTGGAAGTCGCTGAAGCCCTGCTCCTTTGCCAGGCGCAGCAGACCGTCGGGAATCTCGTCAATCGAGGGGATAGTCTCCAGTTCGGCGGCCGTGTCGACAATCTGTTTGAGTTTGTAGAGGAACCAGCGGTCGATTTTCGTGAGTTCGTGGATGCGGTCTACGGTATATCCGCCGCGCATGGCGCTGGCGATGTAGAATATGCGTTTGTCGGTGGGTGCGGAAAGGGCCTCGTCGAGGTTTTCGGCATGCGGGGGCTTGTTTTCAACGAAACCGTGCATTCCCTGGCCGATCATTCGCAGGCCTTTCTGGATTGCCTCCTCGAAAGTACGGCCGATGGCCATCACCTCGCCCACGGATTTCATCGACGAGCCGATGCGGCGGTCAACGCCATGGAATTTGCTTAGGTCCCAGCGGGGTATCTTGACCACGACATAGTCCAGGGCCGGCTCGAAGAATGCCGAGGTGGACTGAGTGACGGAATTGCGCAGGTCGAACAGGCCGTAGCCCAGGCCCAGTTTGGCTGCCACGAAAGCCAGGGGATAGCCGGTGGCCTTGGAGGCGAGGGCCGACGAGCGGCTCAGACGGGCGTTGACCTCGATGACGCGGTAGTCCATCGAGTCGGGGTCGTAGGCATACTGTACGTTGCACTCGCCCACGATGCCTATGTGGCGTATGATTCTGATGGCCAGCGAGCGCAGTTTGTGGTAATCGTCGTTGCTCAGGGTCTGCGAGGGGGCCACAACGATGCTTTCGCCGGTGTGGATGCCCAGGGGGTCGAAATTCTCCATGTTGCAGACGGTGATACAGTTGTCGAAGCGGTCGCGCACCACTTCGTATTCCACTTCCTTCCAGCCTTTGAGCGATTTTTCAATCAGCACCTGGGGCGAGAAGGCCAGGGCCTTGTCGACGAGTTCGCGCAACTGGTCGGGATTGTCGCAGAAACCGCTGCCGAGGCCTCCGAGGGCGTAGGCGGCGCGGACAATCACGGGGTAGCCCAGGCGGTCAGCGATTTCGAGGGCCGTGGTTGTGTCCTCGGCAGCGCTGCTGCGGATGGTCTTGACGCCGATTTCGTCGAGGCGTTCCACGAACAGTTCGCGGTCTTCGGTGTCGATAATCGCCGTGACGGGTGTTCCCAGCACACGGACGCCGTATTTTTCAAGGACGCCGGAGCGGTAGAGGCTCACGCCGCAGTTCAGGGCCGTCTGGCCGCCGAAGGCCAGCATGATGCCGTCCGGACGTTCGCGCTCGATGACACGTTCGACGAATTCCGGGGTGACGGGCAGGAAATAGATTTTGTCGGCCATGCCCTCGGACGTCTGCACGGTGGCGATGTTGGGGTTGATGAGCACCGATGTGATGCCTTCCTCGCGCAGAGCTTTGAGGGCCTGTGCGCCGGAGTAGTCGAACTCGCCGGCTTCGCCGATTTTCAGGGCGCCGCTGCCCAGCAGCAACACTTTGTGTATGGAGTTGTCCTTGTTCATAGCAGTGATGTGAATTCGTCGAAAAGAAATTCGGTGTCGCGGGGGCCGCTGGATGCCTCGGGATGGAACTGTGCCGAGAAGTAGGGCAGGGAGCGGTGGCGTATGCCTTCGTTGGTACCGTCGTTCATGTTGACGAACAGCGGTTCCCAGTCGGCGGGCAGGGTGTCGGTGTCGACGGCGTAACCGTGGTTCTGCGAGGTGATGTAGCAGCGGTCGGTGCCGATGCGGCGTACAGGCTGGTTGTGGCTGCGGTGGCCGTATTTGAGTTTGTAGGTCGAGGCACCGGCGGCCTTGGCCAGCAACTGGTTGCCCATGCAGATACCGCAGATGGGCTTGCCGGTGGCGAGTGCGCGTCGCAGGTTCCCGACGGTCACGCCGGCATAGTCGGGGTTGCCCGGGCCGTTGGAGATGAACAGGCCGTCGTATTCGATGGTGTTGAAGTCGAAGTCCCAGGGCACGCGGATCACGTGGAGGCCGCGGGCCACCAGGCAGCGGATGATGTTGTGCTTGATGCCGCAGTCCACCAGCACCACGCGCTTGCCGTCATCGGGGCCGTATTCGCACACTTCGGTGCAGGATGTCAGGGCGATGAGGTTGTGGGCCGCCGGGTCGTAGAATTCAATGTCGGCGCCGTCGTCGAAGACGATTTTGCCCAGCATCGAGCCGTTGTCGCGCAGGTGTTTGGTGAGGGCGCGGGTGTCGATGCCATAGATTCCGGGGATTTTCTCCTGGCGCAGCCATTGCGAAAGGGTGCGGTCGGCCAGCCAGTGGCTATGCTCCCAGGCATAGTCCTGAGCCACGATGGCGCGGCAGTGGATGCGGTCGCTTTCAAAATGGCTGCTCAGATTGGGGGAGCCTCCCTGGGGCGGAACGCCATAGTTGCCCAGCAATGGAAATGTGGTGACGAGTATCTGACCCTCATAGGAAGGGTCTGTGAGGCTTTCGGGATATCCGGTCATGGCGGTGTTGAACACCACCTCGCCTGATGTCGGAGCCTCGTGGCCGAAGGATTTGCCTTCGAAACGTGTGCCGTCCTCAAGGATGAGGGTGGCTCGGGTTGTTTCTCGCATGAGACTGTCGGTGTTAAAACGTTGGCCGGCCGAATTGGAAATGTTTTCGACCATGCAAAGGTACATAATTTTCCGCGCCCCCGCAACACGGGACCGAAAAAACACCCCGTCGCGTCGTGGCGGCGGGGTGTGAAATCGTTGCTGTGGCGTCAGTGCCGCGGGGTGATGCGCACGGCGGCTCCACCGCCGGCGGCAAGGTGCAGTGTCAGCGTGTTGCGGGGGCCGACGGTCACGGTGCGGATTGTGTAGGCCTGGGGATTGTCGTGCCAGTGGGCGTCGGCGGCGTCCTCGTAGACGGTGGCTGTGTACCGGCCCTCGGGCAGGAATGCCAGCGGCACGACGGCCACGCGGGGATTTTCGTCGGTGGCGGCGCCGATATACCAGTCGGCGGAATTTTTATCACGGCGTGCCACGGTGATGTAGTCGCCCGGCTCGGCCTCGATATAGCGCGAGTCGCTCCAGTCTGTCGGCACATCGCGGATGAATTGGAACGCGTCGGAGTAGCGTCGATAGTTCTCGGGCAGGTCGCAGGCCATCTGCAGCGGCGAGGCCATGGTGACGTAGAGGGCCAGTTGGCGTGCCAGGGTTGTGCCGCCGTGGTCGGTCTTGCCCTCGCCGTAGGTCGACAGGTCGTTGACAAACAGTCCGGGCGTGTAGTCCATCGGACCGCCTTTCAGTCGGGTGAAGGGGAGGATGACAGTGTGCTCGGGCGTGTTGCCGCCCATCGACTCGAATTCGCCTCCGCGGGCCGATTCCTGTGCCAGCCAGTTGGGCCAGGTGCGTGCCATGCCGGTGGGGCGGACGGCCTCGTGGCTGTCGACCATGATGCCGAAGTCGGCGGCGCGGCGTGCCACGTGGATGTAGTGGTCCACCATCCATTGCGAGGAATGGCTCTCGCTGCGGGGGATGATACGGCCCACGTAGCCGGTCTTTACGGCGTCGTAGCCGTTGGCTTTCATATAGCGGAAGGCGCTGTCCAGCTGGCGTTCGTAGTCGGCGGCGTTGGCGGCGGTCTCGTGGTGCATTATCAGGCGCACGCCGCGCGAGGCTGCATAGCGCCTCAGCGAGTCGACGTCGAAGTCGGGGTAGGGCAGGTCGAAGCGGAACTGGCGGTTCTTGCGGTAGCCCGACCAGTCTTCCCAGCCCTGGTTCCAGCCTTCGACCAGCACGCCGGGAATGCCGTTTTCGGCGGCAAAGTCGATGTAGCGCATCACGTTGGCGGTGTTGGCCGGATGGCGGCCGTTTGGTTTGAGGCTGTTGTAGTCGGTGATGCCGGGCTGTGCCCAGGGTGCGTCGCTGTAAGCCCAGGTCTTCCGGCGGCCGGTGAACATCTCCCACCATACGCCCACGAATTTCATCGGCGTAATCCACGATGTGTCGTCGATGGCGCAGGGTTCGTTGAGGTTGTAGATCAGTTGCGAGGCCAGGATTCCCGGACCGTCGGGGCTGATGATTACTGTGCGCCATGGCGTGGTGAAGGGCGTGCGCACATATGCGCGGACGCCGTGGACGTCGGGAGAGATGTGGGCGCGCAGGGTGCGTGTGGCGGTGTCGGCCTCTAGTGCCATGGCTCCGTAGCCTTGCAGGGCGGCTTCGTGGATGTTGACGTACAGGCCGCCGCGTGGCGATTTCATCATCAGCGGCGTCTGAACGGCAACGCCCTCGATGAGCGAGCCTTCGCCGTGGGGTGGTCGGGCCAGGTTGTGGCCCAGGGCCGACATGGTAGTGGTGGTGTAGAGGCGTTCGTCGGTGTCGTAGTCGCCGGGGATGCAGTAGAGGGTCATGTCCTCGGGCAGGGCGAATTCGGTCATTTCGTCGCGGACGGTGAGGTATCCGGTCTGAGGGTCGGGGAATTCGTAGCGGAATCCTACGCCGTCGTCAAACACCCTGACGCGCAGTGTGAAGGCGGCTTCGGGGCGTTGGCGGTCGGTGATGTCGTAGGCGCGTTCGTTGTAATGCTCCCTGACAGTGGCGTATTCTCCCCATACGGGGCGCCAGACGGAGTCGACATTGCTTATGGCGCCGGGGGTTATCATGGCATTGTCGCCGAAAGTCATTTCGTCGGCAGCGATGCCCAGGCGCGAGGAGGTAATCACCGGACGGCCGTCCATGGTGATGGTGTAGACGGGGTGTCCGGCAGCGTCGGCGGCGAGGTCGAAAACGATATGCCCGTCGGGTGAGGAGGTTCGTGCGGC
>CAJJOO010000069.1 GCA_905193395.1 uncultured Porphyromonadaceae bacterium | reverse complement strand
GCCTGGTGCGCGTCGACGCCGATGTCATTGACAAACTGATTCCGAAGGAAAACAACCGCACGGTCTCGCTTTCGTCCACACAGCGCAACATCCTCACCACGCTCTTCTCCACATCCACCCCGAAAGTCGAGAAAGCCACGTTCACCGTCTCGTTCGAGGCCCTCGACCCTGCCGACGCGCCTGTCGTCGTCACTCAGAACGAGTACATGCGCCGTATGAAAGACATGGCCGCCATGCAGCCCGGCATGAATTTCTATGGCGAACTGCCCGACAGTTACACCCTTGTGGTCAACACTTCGGCCGCTGTTGTGGAAAGCCTCCGCGACAAGGCCACCGACGCACTTGCCGACAGCATCAAGCCGCTCGAGGAGAAGGTTAACGCCGACAACGCCCGCCTCGAGGAACTGTCCAAAAACACCGAAAAGGCTCCCGAGGCCGAAGTTCAGAAGCAGAAAGACGAACTCCGCGACGCCGTTGCGAAAGCACGCTCCGAGCAAGAGGAAATCATCGGCAGATATGCCGCCACGATGCCTCAGGTCCGCCAGTTGATAGACATCGCCCTCCTCCAGGCCGGCCTGCTCCGCGGACGCGACCTCAGCGAATTCATCGCGCGTTCGTTCGAACTCGTCAAAGCCTGATTCCGCTGGCCGATTCATACAATTTCCGACATAATTCCGTGCCTGCCGCTTACCACCGTATGCGGCAGGCCTTTTTCGTGAACACGCCCGCCGTTCCGCATGTTATATTGAAAGATTAAATCTGAAACGATATGCGACGTCTTCTGCTTCTCATACCCCTCTTTGCCCTCTGTGTCTGGGGCTGCTCCGACAACGACGATTTCTCGAAACTCCCCGACTCCATGGCCACTTTCATCTCCCGTTACTGGCCCGGCAGCGGAGTTTCCTCCTTCACTTCCGTCCCCGGACATGGTTATGAAGTGATTGTGCGCAACGGCCCCACAATCAACTTCGACACCACCGGCACCTGGACCTCGGTCAACGGCAACGGCCTGCCGCTGCCCGAAATCTTCATCTACGACAACATGCCTACGCCACTGTATCAATATCTCGAGAGTGGCGGACTATCCGGCAGTGTTTTCACCGTGGCGCGCGACGCACGTTATTATCAGTTGACATTGCTCAACCAGGACCTTACATACAACATTTCCACCGGCCGCGTCACCCAGACTGCCCGTTAAACCTTTGTCCCGTAATATTGTCATAATTAGAGGAGATTTCCTTGCATGCCGCGGAATTTCCTCTTATTTTTGTATCCGTATATAACTAACCCCAGACATACATCAAGTTATGAAACGAATGTTGTTCCCGCTCGCCGCCGCGCTGGCCATCTCCTCGGCCGCCGCGGTCGACGCTCCCGATTTCGCCTTCCCTGTCACCGTGATCGACAGCGCGAAAACCGTACTGGAAACTCCATCGACGTCCCCGCTCCTGCGCATGCAGGCCACAATGCAGATTGTGAACGCCGAGATTGAGATTGACCGCAACCGCGCCTTCACCCTGCCCCACTTTATCGATTCTGTGGCTGCCGGGATAAACGATCCCGCCGTGCGCGGACTCATGACTTTGTATCAGGCCTCGCTTGTGAGCCGTATCTATATGGACGACTCCTATAAATATCGGAAAATTGACGCGCCGCTCTATCCCTTCCCCGCCGACATGTCGCTGTGGAGCGCGAAGCAGTTTGCCATGTGTGTCGATTCACTCGTCACCGAGGGCCTGCGTCTCAGCGCCTCTGCCGGCAATACTCCGCTTTCGGATTATTCGCAAATAATTTCCGTGCCCGCTGAATCAGCAATGTGGTACCCTCGCCTGCGCGATTTCACCTATTCCCAGGCCATGAACTATTATAATGCTGTGGATAGGCACTCTCAGGCCGAAGCGCTCTCTGCCGAAATATACCGTGCCACAAGCCCCGGTTCGCTCGAATGGGCAGTATGGGCCGGCAAACAGCCACAGGACACCCTTCTTTCCTGCATCCGACGCTTTCCAGATGGCGATGTCGGCGCTTATCTGCTGCTTCGTTACGCTTCCGAAATGCGAAACAGCGACCCGAACAAGTCTATGATTGTCAGAATGATGCGCGATTATGTAAAACGCAACAGCAATAGCCCCTTTGTCGAGCAGGTCAAGGAGATGATCGATAGGGTTGAGCGACCTACGGTTAAGGTCCGCCTTGACAATACATTGCGTCCCGGCAAACCGGCTATGCTGCATGTGGAAGGTCGTAACGTTTCTTCCGCCGGCTTCCTTATCAGGCCTTACGATGACAATCTGCCCCAACGGTATAAAACGAAAAATGATTTCTCGCTTTCCCGCACGTTCCGGGCCGATAACGATTCATGTTACGTCTCTGACAGCCTTGAAGTCGTTCTACCCGCCGGTACATACATGCTTTATGGCCTTATAGATGGCAAACGTATCAGTTTGCCGGATATCATTCTTGCCTTACCCTGGCGTATCGAGACTCTCCAATATGGTAAATACTTTTCTGTAGCCGTGGTTTCTTCCGAAACCGGCAAGCCCATTCAAGGAATATCCGTTCTTGGATATTGGAAAGGAGAAGTAATCTATAAATTCGGCAAAACCGACAGCAATGGCTTGGTCCGCTATGAAATTCCCGAAGATATCAAATCCAATGATTCAACCTTCTATCTTGGTGTCGAACACGATGGAGTTTTTTATCCCATCTCCGATGAGGAATATGCATTTTCCGATTATTACCGTAGAAGTACCCCCACGAATGTAGAGAATTCCATTTCATTTACTTTCTCACGTCCGCTGTATCGTCCCGGAGACAATGTTGAATGGGCATTGGTCGCATATCGGGCAGATCTCGCGCTCAATGATACCAAGTGCCTCCCTTCCCAGAAGTTAACAGTAGAATTACGTGATGCCAACTGGAAGAAAGTTGATTCGCTATCTGTCGTGACTGATAGCCATGGCCGTGCCTCAGGCTCTTTCGAGATTCCCACTGACCGTCTGGCCGGACGCTGGAGTATATACGCATATTCAGACGATGAAGATAACGTATATGAAGAACAGGCTTCGTTCTTAGTCTCCGAATTCAAGGCTCCTGTGTTCCGCATCGATTCCCTTTCCGCTTCGGTTGTTGTCGACAGCGTCCTTATCAAGGGCCATGCCATCACCTATACGGGCATCCCCGTCGAGGATGCTGCAGTTGAAATCTCTGCATCATCTTCAAAATTTTTCAGTTACGAATTCCCCGGAAGTTCCACGTCCAAGAGACTTTCTTTTACCACCAAAACCTTCGCTGACGGCACTTTCCGCTACACCGTGCCGAAGTCTCAATTTGACGGTTCCTATTACTACGATGTCTCTGTCCTTGTCACGACTTCCGCAGCCGAGACTGCTTCGGCTTCGACTTTCCTTGCCGTTGGCAAACAGTATTGGCTTGAGACTGCTAATCTCGGCAGCAACGTAAATGCCGACTCGCTCACCTCCCTGCCTATTTACGCCATGAATGTTGAATGTCGCAAGGTCTCCCTGGATGTCCGCTGGACTTTGTCGCGCGACAAGAAGGAAGTCCGTTCCGGCACCTGCCGCCTTGATACCGCCGGCTTTCCCGTCGATTTCTCAAAACTCGATGTTGCAGCCTATTCTCTCTCAATCATCCCCGTCGACACTCTCCTCTGCGATTCAGTCTCTGTGCGCTTCAGCCTTTACTCTGTTGCCCGCAATAAGGTTCCCGAGTCTATTAAAATCATCATTCCCGAAAATTTTAATAAGGTGGATGTTGACGGTAAATCCGCTTCTTTCATGGTCGGTGTGCCTGTCGACTGCTATGCCTATGTCTACACCACATACTGCCAAGAGAAGCCCCTTATTGAACCACGGCGTTTAAAGGCCGGCTTCAATAAGATTACCTGCACGATGCCTGACGGAGTTGACTATCTTGATGTCAAGGTCATTGCCTATCACTCATACAGATTCTATCATGAATCGACCGCCTTGGTCCGTCCCAGCAATTATCAGTATACACTGTCCGTGGAGACCTGGCGCGACAACATCACCCCGGGCAATCACGAAGCCTGGAAACTGGTATTCAGAAATCCCGACGGCACGCCTGTCTCCGGCGGTTTGATTGCTACTGCCTATAACCGAGCCTTGGATTCCTTTATTTCGCAAGGCGCATCTGTCCCGGAACAGCATTTTTATTGGTCAAATCCTCCTTCTTGGTTTACGTCTTTTAAATGGGCTCCGTCCAGCCCTTATTACGAGAGTGTCGCATTCAAGCCCACACCCTATAATGATTCCTTTGATGGTTTCATCTTACCCCAGTTTAATTATGATACTTACGGACTGAATCATATCGGCAGATTCCCTATGGACGGTGTATACCGCATAGTTATGCGCGCCGAGCATGTCGGCGCCTCCGCCCGTGCTGCATTAGTTACAAGTGCTATGGGAGTAAGTGCCGCTGCTCCTGTCGAGGAGGCTGCTGTTGAAATGGACGCCGCCGCCCCGGCTGTAAACGACCTTTCCGCTCCGATGGCTAAGTCTGCCGCCAGCGCTTCCGGAAATGACTCCTCGGTTCCCCTCCGCGACGGCCAGACCTACCAGTTGCTCTGGAAACCGGACCTCTCTTTCGCTCCCGACGGTTCGGCCGTTATCGAGTTCGACGTACCGCAATACATCGGTTCGCTCGCATTCCGTGCCTTCGCCTGGACTGATTCTCTCAACACGGCTTCGCTTTCCCGTTACGCCGTTTCGTCAAAATCGCTGATGGTACAGCCCAACCTGCCGCGTTTCCTCCGCGAAGGCGACAAGGCCTCCATCGCATCCACGGTTTACAATAACTCGGCCGATTCCCTTTCGGTGGTATTCTCTGCCGAATTCTTCACTCCGGATTCCGTATTCTCATCGACTGAACAGCACCTCGTCCTGGCGCCTCACTCGTCGGTTGTTGTCAACGCACCCGTCACTGTCCCGGTTGCCGTTACGGCGCTCGGCAGCCGCGTCAAGGTCGTTTCGGAATCTTTCTCCGACGGTCAGCAGGACATTATCCCCGTTCTTGAATCGGGTATTACCGTGGTCGACAGCCACCTGTTCTATCTCACCGACAGCAATCCCGACTTCTCTGTCAATCTGCCCGCAAGCCCCGACCGCCTCACCGTTTTGCAATACACGGCAAACCCCGTCTGGGACGTCGTTAAGTCTCTCCCGACTCTTTATTATGACAAGTGCCGGACCTCAATCGGTGCTTCCCGCAACATTTTCGGCGCTCTCGTGGCCCGCGGTATCGGACGCTCTTATCCCGAAGTTCCCCGGACGCTGACCCGCTGGCACGATAATCCCGCAGACTCCGCTCTGGTTTCCGACCTCTATAAGAATGAGTCCATTAAACTCACCGGAATCAACAGCACTCCCTGGGCTCGGGCAGCCTCGTCGCA
The DNA here is from genome assembly GCA_905193395.1 of uncultured Porphyromonadaceae bacterium. Lineage (GTDB taxonomy): Bacteria > Bacteroidota > Bacteroidia > Bacteroidales > Muribaculaceae > CAG-873. The sequence goes on along the minus strand of CAJJOO010000069.1, from coordinate 1,848 downwards.
GACCGAACGCATGCAGTCGCTCTACACCTCCTTCGATAAGAAGGAAATTGACCGGGCCATTTCCGCTGCTGTCAAGGTTCTTCGTCGTCTGCAGGATTCCGACGGCGGCTTCCGCTGGGCTTCCTGGTCCGACTCGCCAAGCGCATGGGCCACTATGTGTATTCTTGACAATTTCGGCCGCCTCAACCGCATGGGCATCCTCGACGAATCTCTTCTCGGTGACATGATAGACGGTGCTTTGACTTTCATCGACATTAATTATGAAGGTGAACGCTTCCTTTCCGGCTTTGATTTGGCCTATATCCACTCCATGTTCCCCGACCGAGCCCCGGCATCCGTCGACGCACAGCAGGCCATAGATAATGCCGTCCAGACTGCTATCCGCGACTGGCGCAAATACTCAACCGAGCGCAAGGCCCGCACCGCCCTCATGCTGCATTACCTCGGCAACAAGGCCGTGGCCAAACAGATTATCGCCTCCATCCGCCAGTTCGAGGTCAAGAGTCCCCTCGCCGGAATCTCCTTCCCATCCGTTAACTATGTTGACGCTTACTCCACGATTCTCACGGCCTTCGCACTCATCGACCCGCGTACCGACGAACTCGATGCCATGAAACAGTGGCTCGTCCTCCACACTCAGGTTGCCGACGACCTCTGCACATGGAATCCGACTTCCTTAGTCTATGCCATTTTGTCAACCGGCACCCCCTGGACTTCCATCACTGCCGGCGATGCCGTCGTCAACGTCAACGGTCATCCCCTGACGATTGACAAGGCGGAATATGCCACAGGAACATTCTCGCAGGTAATCCCGGGCGGCAACGGCGCCACCTCCATTTCCGTCGTTCGTCCTCGCGGCGACGGCGTGGCCTACGGCTCAGTCACATCGGTAGGCACGGTTACACTCGACAGTGTGGCCGCCTCCTCGTCCGGTCAGATTTCCGTCGACCGCCGCTTCCTCGTTGCCGATGGCGACGACTGGGTGGTAACCGACTCCTTCGCCCCCGGTCAGCAAGTCCGTGTCCAGTTGAAACTTGTCGTCTCCCGCGACCTTGAGTATGTCACGCTGACCGACAATCGTCCCGCCGCCCTCGAACCCGTCACACAGATGCCTTCGTTCCTGTGGGCCCAGGGTCTCGGCTACTACCGCGTGCCGTCCGACACTCAGACCACGTTCTACATCTCATATCTCCCCGCCGGTACCTATATGATAACCTACGATGCCACGGCTGCCATCTCCGGTTCCTTCGCCGCAGGTCCCGTCACGGTCCAGAGCCAGTATGCCCCCGAAATCAACGCACGTTCCTCATCATTCAGAATCACTGTTAATTGAACTTTTGGCTGTCGCCTATGTTTAATTGGTGACACTTTGTCACAACCCCGCTTTTTGGCACAGTCTGTGCATATTGCATTGTAGAATATATTTAATCAACACATAAAAGAATTAATAACTACGACTATGAAACTGAAACCACTTGCCGACCGGGTGATCATCCGCCCCACCGAAGCCGAGGAAGTTACGGCCTCGGGTATCATCATCCCTGATTCGGCCAAGGAAAACCCCCTCCGTGGAGTCATCGAGGCTGTCGCTAACGGCACAAAGGACGAGGAAATGATTCTCAAACCCGGCGATGAAGTCCTCTACGGAAAATATGCCGGCACCGAAATCGATTTCGGCGGCGAAAAAGTCCTCATCATGCGTCAGAACGAAGTTCTCGCTGTTGTCGAAAAATAATCATCCTTTCTAACTCTCTTAATCTGATAACTTAGTCATGGCTAAAGAAATAAAATTCACAACCGCTGCACGCGAAGACCTCAAGAAAGGTGTCGACGCTCTTGCCGATGCCG
>CAJJOO010000068.1 GCA_905193395.1 uncultured Porphyromonadaceae bacterium | reverse complement strand
TGCTGATCGGGCTTTACGGCGATCCGAAAATGTACAGTCAGGACTATGTCTCGAATTATGCGAATGTTTACGTTCTCGATGCGATCAAGCGGGTTCCCGGTGCGGGCCAGGCTACCGTGATGGGCAACCAGCCCTTCATCAAACCCTCGGCCGTGATGGGCGGAACCATCAACCCCCTGACAATGCAGCAGCCCGAGCCGGAACCAGCCTTCACCCTCACCCTGCAACCACGCGACGGCGAAGTCCTCGCCGACAAGGTGCGCGACTTCGAAGGCAAGGAAACCGTGCTGAACCGCGACAACCTCGAGGCCGACAACAACACCATAACATCCCGCCGCCAGGCCGTCATCACCTTCGAGGACGGCAAATGGTATGTGACCGACAATTCCTCGCTCCACACCACCTTCGTGCGCTCCGGCAACAAGATTGAAATCCATTCCGGCGACACTATCCTGATGGGCAGCCGCATGTTCGTGTTCAACGAAAAGAAGGACTGACGCCTGTCAATCCGCTCTCCACATTCTCTTTCCATCCAGCATGGCAATCTCCCCAAGAATCATCTCGCAGCCAATCCGTCTGAATCCCGGCGACACCATCGGAGGCCGATACCGCATCACCAAGCCCCTGGGCGAGGGCTCGTTCGGCTCCGTATATCTGGCCGGGGGCAGCGACGGCATGCAATATGCAATCAAACTGCTGCGTCTGTGGGAAGTGCAGGACGACAAGGTGCGCGAGCAACTCGTCAAGCGCTTCGAAATGGAATTCACCACCGGACGCATCAACTCGCCATACCTCGTCCACTCGCTTGACCACGGTTTCATCAAGGGCAACCCCTTCATCGTGATGGAGTTCTGTCCAGACGGCGACCTCATCTCGCTGGCCTGCCGGAGCAGTCTGCCCCACAGCCGCGTGGCCGTCGACGTGCTTTCGGGTCTCCGCGCCCTGCACGCCTCGGGCAAGGTACACCGCGACCTCAAGCCCGAAAACGTGCTCCGCAAGGCCGACGGCACCTATGCCCTGACCGACTTCGGCATCGCCGGTGACCGCAACAACCGCATGACCAAGCGCAACCTGATGGGACGCCCGCAGCAAATTTTCGGCACCTATGCCTACATGCCGCCCGAGCAGATTCACCCCGAGCGCGACGCCACGGTGCTGCCGACGACCGACATCTTCTCGTTCGGCGTGATGAAGTACCAACTCATCACCGGCGGCCACATGCCTTTCGGCCCCCTCGAAAATGAACGCGACCTGCGCCCCTACACCGAGCGAGGCCGTCTGGGCCAGTGGGACCGCGACACGCTGCTGGCCACTCCGCGCGGCAATGAATGGATGCCCCTCATCGACGGCTGTCTGAAACCCAAATATACTGAGCGCCTGCAGAACGCCGACGCCGCCCTGGGTCTGGTGCCCGACGCCGGGCGCAACCCCGGACGCGCGCAAAACGTGCCCGACTTCAACACCAAAATCGTCAACGGCCTGCTGCTGCGCGTGATGCAGGGCGAGGAATACGGCCGCGTATACCGCCTGGACGACATGCTACACGACGACTGTGCCATCCTCACCCTGGGCCGCGCCGACAATGCCGTGTCGAACGACATCAACCTGCGCGAGACCATGACGGCATATCTGTCGCGCCACCACTGCACCTTCGAACTGGACTACGGCATCGGATGCTGGGTGGTCCGCGACGGACAGTGGGTGATGGGCACAGGCTCTAATTACTGGAAACGCTCCACAAACGGTACATTCGTCAATTCGACCGAAGCCACCACCGACGGCCTGACCATACAGCCGGGCGACATCATCTCGGTGGGCGACGTAAAACTACGCGCCGAGGGCTATTGAGGTCTCTATTTATAAACGCAATCAACAAAACAACATTTCTACCAAATGGCATCAAATGCTACACGGCCCCTCTCCGGCCAATTCACCAAGACAGTAGGCGCCGGCATGAGTTCGCTGATGAACCCGTCCGACAAGACCTACTTCATACTCGAACACTGCGTCACATCGAAGTTCCACCAGATGGGCGAGGCCCAGAAAATCATCGTCGACAACATCGAGATCGGCCGCGACCCGCGCTGCCAGGTGCGCTTCGACGAGAGTTTTAAGACCGTATCGCGCCGCCACGCCGCAATCGTGCGCGACGGCGACAACTGGAAACTGGTGCAGATCTCGCAGACCAACTCAACCCTGCTCAACGGCCGCAAGGTCAACACCGAATGGTACCTGCAGAACGGCGACGAAATCCAGTTATCGGTCAACGGCCCCAAACTGCGCTTCGTCATCCCCTCGGGCAACAAGGCCAACATGGGTTCCATCAACTTCACCCAGCGCCTTAACCTATTCCGCCAGCAGGCCCTGAAACCTTACAAATACGGCATGCTGGCCATGGCCGGCGTTCTGGTGCTGGCTGTCGCCGCACTGGTCTACATCGGTTTCTTCGTCAACCGTGTGGCCGACGACGTGCAGAGCCAGTCGCAGATGCTTGCCGCCGAAATCGAGAAGAACGCCCACAACAGCCATGTGGCCGACTCGCTGGGCCGCGAACTGCTGCGTACCAACGAGGCCGTGGCCGCCAACGCCCTGAGCGTTAAGAACGTCGAGGCTATGGCCCGCCGCGCCCAGGCCGCCGCACGCGCCGCCACCGCGCGGATGAGTCCCGCCCCCGAATCCTTTGCCGAAGTCTCGAAAAACATCTACTATATCCTGGTGGGCGTCTATCTCGACGGCGAATACCAGTTCGGTTTCTCCGGCACAGGCTTCCTGCTGAGCGACGGCCGCTTCGTCACCGCAAAGCATTGCGTCGACATGGGCTATAACCACGACGGCGACTTCGACGGCGACCCTGCCACGGCCATGCTCAACTCGCTCCACTATTTCCACCCCGAATCACTTTCCTACGTGCTGGTGGGTATCAGCGGCAGCGGTGACCGCATCAAACTGGAATACTCGCCCTCGTCCTCGCCATGGGAATGGGGCTATACCCGCTATGTCAACTCCACCGTCGAATTCACCGACGAGAGCGGCGAGCAGATTCAACTTCCCGTCAAATACAGCACCACAATGGTTGGCAGCGACGACTGGGCCTACTTCCAGACCGGCCGCAGCGGCGGCCTGAAATTCGACCCCGAATGGTCGTCGAACCTCGGCGCCGGCACACGTCTCCACATCCTGGGCTTCCCCCGCAGCGTCGGTACCGAGGAATTCTCGCAGACAGGCCACGTGACGCCCAACTATTCGGAGTCGTCCGTAGGCCAGGCCGGCCTTTACGACGGCATCATCCTGCTGGCCAACGACGATGTTGACCACGGCAACTCGGGCGGTCCCGTATTTGCCTCGCGCGACGGCCAACCCGTGGTCGTAGGCATCCTCTCGGGTACCGAACGTCTCGGTGCCCGCGGCGACGGCACCTCCGTGACGGCAAAATGGCGTTCGCGCGCAGTGCCCATCTCGGCTATCGACAAGTAAAAACACACATAATTCATCACCGGCATAATACCCACATGAAAACCCTGCATATCATAGCGATAACGGCCGCAGCAGCGGCAATGACCTTCCAGGCCGCAGGCCAGAGCAAGGCCCAGCAACTCCAGTTCAAAGAGGCCGAGAAGGCCTACAACACCGTGCGCGAAGCAATCTCCCCGGCCCTGGCTGTGGTCCGCACCTCGTATCTGGTGGCCGACTACGATTTCGCCAACTTCTACGGCTTCGAGGGCGACTCGATTTTCGGCGCCTCATATTCGGTGGCCGTAAACACCACCGCCGGCACCGTGCTGGCTGCCCGGGCCGTCGAACCATGGAAGAGCGACCGCAACTATGCCCCCTATCTCGACAACGAGCAGTATCAGCCCTACATATCGTCGACAATGTTCAGTCCGCTGGAAGAGAAGGCCGATTTCAAGCCCCTCACGTTCATGGATGGCTCGCTGCCCGAGCCGCTGGACTGTAACGACGGCATATTCGTGGCCCTGACCAATATCGCCGAGACCTCGCAGACCCTGGAATGTGTTGCATACGACCGCCCGGTTTCGGGTATCGCCGTGTGGTTCTACAATGAACTGGCCAGCCCGCTGAGCCTCGGCAACGCCGACGTGAACATGAAATTCTCGCCTTGCACAGCCAATTTCTCGCCCTCGGAGTGCACGGTACCCGTCACCAACCGCTCCTTCACCAAAAGCCCCGCCATCGGCGGTATCTTCCTGGTGCCCGAGTATCCGGGTAATGGCACGGTGGTCTTCAAGGTGGGCGGCTTCATCGTGCCTGCCGGCGAAACCGACAAATGGGTGATAGCCCGCGCCTCGGTTACCCGCCCCGCCATCTTCAACAACGGCATCACGCCGGTGCTTCCTCCGGAAGAACAGCCTGCCGCCCATGCGCCCCTGCCCTCGGCCGGAGAATAAGCACATCAAGATCTTCAAACACACCCGCCTAACATTATATAAATGTCAACAATCAAATTCAGCATAGCCGCCAAGACCGACCCCGGCTGCGTGCGCTCGAACAACGAGGACAACCTGCAGGCCGCCGCCGACCTTTCGCGCGCCTCCATGGGATGGGTCAACAATGAAACTTACGACCTCGGCGAAAAGGGCGCCCTTCTTGTCGTGGCAGACGGTATGGGCGGCATGAACGCCGGTGAAGTGGCCTCTGACATCGCCATCAACACAGTCCGCGAATTCTTTGCCGCCGACAGACTCACCCCCGAGGTGACAAAGAATTCCACTACTATCGAAAAATACATGAAGGAGGTAGTGGTCCAGGCCGACCAGCGCATCAAAAAGGCCTCGACCGACGAGACCCGCGGCATGGGCACAACCATCGTCATGGCGTGGCTCATCGACGGACTGTGCCACGTGTGCTGGTGCGGTGACTCGCGAGCATATATCTTCAATCCCGCAAACGGACTTTTCCAGGTGTCAAAAGACCACTCCTATGTCCAGACACTGGTCGACGCCGGTAAAATCACCGAGGAACAAGCCTTTGACTATCCACAGAGCAACGTCATCACCCGCTGTCTGTGCGATGCCGACACCAAGGCCGTACCCGACTGCCCGGCCAAGCCCCAGCCCCTGTGCGACGGCGATGTGATTCTGCTCTGCTCCGACGGTCTCAGCGGCATGCTGCGCGACCGCGACATCACACAGATTCTGAAAGCCGGCACCGAAGACATGAACGAATGTGTCGACCACCTGATCACCGCCGCCCTGCGCGCCGGTGGCAACGACAACGTGACCGTAGCGGCCGCACGCATCATCAGCGGCGGACAGAAAGCCACCCCCGACCGCGTCCCCGGCCAGAACCAGGCCCCCGCAGCCGAAGCACCGGCCCCGGAAAAGACACCCACCGTGAAACCCGGCGAAAACAAGCCCGCAAGCGGCAAAAAAGGCACCCCAGCATGGGTTTGGGCGCTTGTAGGATTCGTTGCCGCAGCAGCAATCTTCGCAGCGGTCTATTTCCTGGTATTCAAGGGCAACGCCAAGGTTCCAGAAGCCGAAGCCACTCCGGACCAAACCACCGTTCCCACACCGGAAACAAGCGTTCCGGAAGCCACTGCGGAGCCTCAGCCCGCGGGCGCACCTGCCACGGCCGCTCCCGCCAACACCGGTACGCCCATGCCTGCAATGCCCTCGGCAACACGCCATTCCGGCGCGCCCAACCCCAAAGCCATCCAGGCCACCGGGCAGCAGTCACAGGGACAGCAGCAAGCGGCAGGGGACGATGGCAAGGGCGAAACCACAGAGACCAATGGAGGAAGCGTCCAACAGTCAAACAAACCCAATGGCGGCGGGAACTCCACCGGCGGCCAGGGCACACCACCCACAGAAACGCCCCCCACTCCCGGCGCCAACCAGAGTCTGACTCCCGTACAGCAGCCCCAACATTAACCGATAGAACCAACAGAATAATGTCACAAAGAATCACCATAGGCCGCTCGCCCGAGTGCACAATTGTGGTCGGCGAGTTTTTTGACACTGTCAGCAACAACCACGCCGACATATTCATCGAAGAAGGACGGCTGATGCTGGCCGACCACAGTTCAAACGGTACAATCATCAACGGCCGCGAAATCAACGGCCGGACAGTGGAAATCAACCCAGGCGACACCGTGCGTCTGGCCGACAAATTTCCTCTGGACTGGAAGATAGTGCTGCGCTATTTCCCCGAACTGTCCGCCCAGGCCCCGGCCGGCGACGAACGCCGCACGCGCCGTTACGACCCGGCTCAGAACGCTGCCGCAGCCGACGTTCCTCAAGCCGAACCGGAACCCGAACTTTCGGCCCGGCCGCAGCCCGAAACCGAGCCCGAAAAGGCCCCGGTACGCGGCACGGAACGCTTCAACATGGCCGATTTCGCCCGCAACACGGCCGACCCCGAGATGGGCGCCGACAGCCACGGCACCGAGCGCTTTGACTCGGCCAAACTGGCCCGCATGACTTCCGACGCCCACAACAGCGGTATCGGCACCCCCGCTGCCGGCGCCGGAACCGTAGCCGACGATGCTGCGGAGGACAATGGGACCGTAGTTCTGAGCGGCGACAAAGCCTCGAAGAAGAAAAACAAGAAAGCCAAGGCCGGCAAGCGTCGCTCCTCCGGTGCATCACGCGTAAAACGCGAGTGGCCCGTGAAAAAAATCGGAATTGCCGCCGCCGTGTTCGTCGCCGTCATGGCTATCCTGGCCTTCACCGTCTTCGACGACGTTGTAAAAAACATCCTTTAAACAGCAGACCCGCCTGCGGGCGACTTTACACCCCATACACAAATGTACTTAGCAGAAAATACAGTCTTCGACAACCGCTACCGCCTTGTGAGCCTGCTCGGACGTGGCGCCTCGGCCCAGGTGTGGCTCGCCGAGGACACCCTGACCGGCAACCTGCGTGTCGCCATCAAGATATTCTCCTCGGCCGAAGGCGAACTTGACTCCTATGGCCGTCAGGACTTTCAGAAAGAGTTCACCACCGTCTACAACATCAACCACCAGAACCTGCTGACGCCTACCAACTACTCGGTTGTGGACGGTCTGCCCTATCTCGTGCTTCCCTACTGCGAGAACGGCTCGGTAAGTTCCATGGTGGGCCGCTGCGAGCAGACCGACATCGTGAAACTGATTCACGACGTGGCCGCCGGCCTTGAATTCCTGCACCTGCACAATGTGGTGCACCAGGACATCAAGCCCGACAACATCATGCTCGACGACGACCTCAACTACCTGGTGAGCGACTTCGGTATCTCCACGGGCCGCGACGCCGACACCGAGAACTTCGGCGGTACACGCGCCTA
>CAJJOO010000067.1 GCA_905193395.1 uncultured Porphyromonadaceae bacterium | reverse complement strand
AAGGACGTGATTTCCGCGGCCGACTATACGGTCTGTATACCCATGTGCCACGGCGTGGACTCGCTGAATGTGGCCACTGCCGCCGGAATCGCCATCTATGCGCTGACCCGCTGACAGCACGCATTATCGTTATCTGCTTCGTATGGCGGATGCATCGGGGGTGCGTCCCTGCGTTTGTGTAACATATGTGTAAATAGTATTAAAATCCGTGCATTATTTTGCAAAAATGTTGCATTGGGTTAAAAATCACACTTTTTGCAACACTTGTTATAACCCTCTGCCTGCGCTCTACATTAATTTTGCGCCGTGATTGTTGCGTCAGCAAAAACCATGAAAGACAAACTTGTGAAAATATCCTATAACATTCATAAAACTATAACCAAAAACTCTGACATGAAAAAGACAATCCTAAGCGTCGTGTTCTCGCTCCTGATGGCAATCACGGCACAGGCACAGGTTATTACTGTGCACGGGAGCGTGTGGAGCCTTTCAGACGACGAACCCCTGATAGGCGCCTCGGTAGTGCCCGAGGGTCAGACGACCCAAGGTGTCATCACCGACATCGACGGCAATTTCACTATTTCGGTGAAGGCCGGCACCCCGCTCACATTCAGTTACATCGGTTACGTCAAGCAGACCGTTCCCGCGGCCGACGGCATGCACATCGTCCTCACCGAGGATGCCCAGGCACTCGACGAGGTGGTAGTGGTGGGCTACACCACCCAGCGCAAGGCCGACCTCACCGGCGCAGTCGCTGTAATGAACATGAAGCAGCCTCTCTCCGAGAACTCAGCCTCCATCATCAACTCCATGCAGGGCCGTCTGCCCGGCGTGCAGGTTACCACCGATGCCGCTCCCGGCGGCGGCGGTGCTATCCGCGTCCGCGGTATGTCGACCGTCAACGGCAACGACCCCCTCTACGTTGTGGACGTTATTCCCACCGACGAAATCAAGTCCATCACCCCCGCCGACATCGAATCGATGCAGGTGCTGAAAGACGCCGCATCGGCATCTATATATGGTAGCCGCGCCGCCAACGGTGTAATCATCGTCACCACCCGCCAGGGCAAGGGCGACCGCATGACCGTCACCGTCAACTATGCAGCCTCCCTCCAGACAATGGGCAAGCGCTACGACATGCTCGACGCCACACAGTGGGGCGAAGCCTACTGGGCCGCAGCAGCCAACAGCAATATCTCTCCCTCGCATCCCCTCTACGGAAACGGCCCCGTTCCCGTACTGGTGGAATACATCGGCGGCAACACCAACTTCCCCACCACCGACACCGACTGGCAGAAGGAAGTGTACCACAGCGCCTGGACCAACAACCTCACCGCCACCGTCACCAACAGCAGCGACCGCGGATCGTTCATGTTCTCGGCCAACTATATCAACCAGAACGGTATGATGCGCGACACTTTCTACCGCCGCTATTCGGCACGTGTCAACTCCACCTATAATTTCAACAAATACATCACCATCGGCGAAAACCTGATGGTGGCCAACTGGAACGACCGCGGCTACGGCACACAGGACGACCGCGGTATCCCCTACACCGCAATGCGCCAGCACCCGGCTCTGCCCGTGCGCGGCATCGACGGCGACTGGGCACGCCCCATGGACCTGATCTCGTCCGATATCGCCAACCCTGTGCAGCAGCTCTACAACGGCCGCGACAACAGCAACCAGTCGTGGCGCATCTTCGGCAACATGTACCTTGCCGTGATGCCCGTCCAGGGTCTCACCCTCAAGACCAACCTCGGTATCGAACACGTACAGTACCTTAACAAGAACCTCGGCCGCAAGACCATCGCCAGCGACATGAACAGCATGAGCCGTGCCTACGGCCAGGGCGACACATGGACCTGGACCAATACCGCCAACTATGTCCGCACCTTCAACGACGTCCACAACATCAACGTACTGTTCGGCGTCGAGGCTATCAAATACACCTTCGAGGATATTTCCGCCGCACGCAACGACTATGCCTTCGAGGACGACAACTATATGCAGATCGGCTCCGGCGAAGGCACCCAGACCAATGGCGGCGGCAAGAGCCAGTGGAGCCTCTTCTCAATCTTCGGCAAGGCCGACTACAACTACGCCGACCGCTACCTGGCATCGTTCACCCTGCGCCGCGACCAGTCCTCGCGTCTCGACCGCAACCACAACAGCGGCGTCTTCCCCGCATTCTCGCTGGCATGGCGTCCCACCCAGGAAGCCTTCTTCCCCCAGAACAACGTGCTCAACGACCTGAAGGTTCGCGTATCCTGGGGCCAGAACGGTAACTCGGCCATCGGCAACCTCTATGCCTCATATTCAACCTATGCCTACAACACCGGCAACGGTGCCTATGACCTCAACGGCACCAACACCGGCCAGATTCCCGGTATCATCGTCGCAGCCTCCGGCAACCCCGACCTGAAATGGGAAACAACCACGCAGACCAACATCGGCCTTGACCTCGGTCTCTTCAACGGCTCCCTGTCGATTTCGGCCGACTACTACATCAAGAAAACCCACGACATGCTCACCATTCCTCCGGTGCTGTCTGTTGCCGGTGAAAACGCCGCAATGTGGATGAACACCGGCGATATGGACAACCACGGCTGGGAAATCACCCTCAACTACAACAGTCCCCGCTATGGCGACTTCTCGTGGAGCGGCAATTTCAACATCTCGCGCTACAAGAACAAACTGGTGCGCCTCAACAGCCTCGTCAACAACATCGGCGGCGATGTCCGCATTATGGTCGGCGAACCCATGGGCGTATACTACGGCTACGTATGCGACGGCATCTTCCAGACTCCCGACCAGGTCAGCGCACACGCCTTGCAGAACGGCGCCGCCCCCGGCCGTCTCATCTACCGTGACCTCGACGGCAACGGCGTCATCGACGAAAAAGACCGCTGCATCATCGGCGACCCCAACCTCGACTTCCGCTACAAGGACTTTACCCTCAGCACATTCTTCACCGGCGACTTCGGTTTCGATATCTACAACACCACCAAGCGCCAACTCTACTTCATGACCAACGGCGGTGTGTCCACCAACCGCAGCGTCGACATCCTCAACGCATGGACACCCACCAACACCAATACCGATATCCCGGCACTGGCCCTCACTGACGACAACAACGAGACTCGCATGTCTTCCTACTACGTCGAGGACGGATCCTACTTCAAGATGAAGTATATCAAACTCTCCTACCAGTTGCCCCGAAACATCATCAGCCGTATCGGCGCCGGCCAGTTCAGCATCTACGGCCAGCTCGAGAACGTCTTCACAATCACTTCCTACAAGGGGCTCGACCCCGAACTGCCTCTGGGCGCTTACGGCGCACGTATCGACCAGGGTCCGTATCCCCGCTCACGCGTGATTTCGCTGGGTCTCAACGTTCAATTCTAACACAACCTGTCAAACACCACGATAATGAAACTCATCAATAATATATTGCGTTCAACGGCCCTTGCTGTAATCGCTTCGTCGCTTGCAGTCACCGCCACATCGTGCAGCGACCTGCTGGACCGCAAGCCCCAGGGCCAGTTTACCGCCTCGCAAATCGACGACGAGAGCGTCGAGGGCCTCATGGCCGCTGCCTACGGCGGTCTGCAGAGCCACTTCTTCGGCAACAACGAGGCTTTTGCCGGACCTATCACAAACTGGATTTTCGACGTCCGTTCCGACGACGCCTACAAGGGTGGCGGCGGCGTGACGATGGAAGCCAACATCCATCAGTTGGAAGTGGGCAACGTCCTCAGCGACAACGTTTCCTGTCTCAACAAGTGGCAGAACAACTACTATGCCGTATCGCGCTGCAACAAGGCCATCCAGGCCGTGAACAACGCCGAGAACGTCTCGGACAAGGAAAACCTCATCGCCCAGTTGAAGACACTCCGCGCATACTTCTATTTCGACCTTATCCGTATCTTCGAGCGCATTCCCTATTTCACCGAGAACGACAACCCCAACGAGGCCCGCTACGACCAGTATACCCGCGATGAAATCTTCGGTTTCATCAAGAAAGACCTGGCCGACGCTTACATGGTGCTTCCCGAATCACAGCCCCAGCCCGGCAGTTTCAACCGCTATGTGGCTGCCGCCATCCACGCCAAGGTTTCCGCCTTCACATCCTCGTGGAGCGAAGTCGACACCTATGCCGGCTACGTGATTTCCTCGGGCAAATACCGCCTCTACGAGAACTTCCTGGATATGTCCAAAGTCGAGTTCAACAACCGCGACGAGGCCATCCTCTCAATCCAGTTCTCCACCGCCAACAACAACGCCAACATCAACTGGTGCAACCTGCTTAACACCACTTACAGTGACGGCAACCTCTACGGCAACGGCGACGACTTCTTCCTCGCCTCCCAGAACCTGGTCAACGCCTTCCGCACCGACGAGAACGGTCTGCCCTATCTCGACGGCACATTCAACGACGTGAAGGTGACCACCAACTACGACGGCAACGTCGACCCCCGTCTCGACTTCACCGTCGGCCGTATCGGCATGCCATTCCGTGGCCACACCTACACCATGGGCTGGACCCGCGCCTACGATGTATACGGCGAATACTCCGGCAAGAAGGGCCTCATCGACCCCTCCTCGCCCGACATGGTCCAGGGCTTCCCCTGGGGCGCATCGCCGCTTAACTTCAACCTGATCCGCTATGCCGACATCGTCCTCCTGAAGGCCGAGGCCATGATCGAACTGGGCAGCGACCTGCCCGGCGCACGCGAACTCATCAACAGCGTCCGCCGCAAGGCCGCACGTTCCGTCGACCCCACCTACACCCCCGTCGACTGCAACCCCATGATTGCCTCCTACTATGTCGGCGAATATCCCGCCGCCGGATGGACACAGGACTATGCACGCCGCGCCGTCCGCATGGAACGCCGTTTGGAACTGGCCATGGAAGGCAACCGCTGGTTCGACCTCGTGCGCTGGGGCAACGTTGTCGAGACCGTCAACGCCTACTACGCCTCCGAATCGAAACTCCGCTCATATTACAGCGACGCCCATCTGAGCGAGGACGAAGTCTTCTTCCCCATTCCTCTGAGCGAAGTCGAGAACTCCGGCGGCCTCTACGAATGACACCAATGACAATTATCACTTATTTCAACTCAATTTAGAATCATGAACATTATCAAGACAACCGCAGCCGTCCTGGCAATCTCCGCCGCTATCCTCACCTCCGGCTGCTCGGATGTAAAATACCCCGACACGCCCACCGGTCCCGCCCCCGAGGCGCTGGCCTACGACGTTCAGGGACGCAGCGTCACTCTCACGTGGACCGTTCCCGCCGGCGCTGTCGCCACCGAAATCATCCGCGACAACCTCCTGGTGACAACCCTCCCCGCCACCGAAAATTCCTATACCGTCAAGCGCGAAGTAGCCGGAACGGAAGTTTCCTACACCGTCAAGGCCGTATACGAGGGCGACATCGTCTCGCCCGGCGTCACAGTCCGTTTCACCGTCCAGGCCGTTCCCGCCAAGGTGGCCATGCTCATCCCCTGCGCCGATGTTTCGATGCTCGAGGACGACGATGAAATCGCCGCTGCCCGGTGGTTCGCCGCAAAATATGCCACAGACGGCGCCATCATCACTTTTCCGATGTAAAGGCCAGACTGGTGCAGCGCTGTGACGGAGCCAAAATGCAGGGTTTCCCGGAGTCTGTCCGGGACAAGCTGGCAGTCTTTTTTTGAAACAGCAGTTCCCTATGACTGTGAAGCAGATAAACGATGCAGGCAGGCTGGAAAAACCTCCCCGCCGAACTCGTCAGCGACAAGGCCGTGGCTGCCCTCAAGGCCTATGTGGCCGACGGCGGCAACCTCTTCCTCACCAAGCACGCAACCCAACTGGCCGTGCCCTACGGTGTGATCGACGAGAAATACGCTCCCGGCATCTTCGGCTCCGGTTCGGGCGGCGAAGGCTCCGACAACTGGTGTATGAACGCCAACATCGGTCTGAACTACGACCACCGCGGCCACGACATCTTCAAGGGCCTTTCCACTCTGCCCGACTACGGCCACGAGACTTTCGCCCTCGAAGGTCC
The DNA here is from genome assembly GCA_905193395.1 of uncultured Porphyromonadaceae bacterium. Classification (GTDB taxonomy): domain Bacteria; phylum Bacteroidota; class Bacteroidia; order Bacteroidales; family Muribaculaceae; genus CAG-873. The sequence goes on along the minus strand of CAJJOO010000067.1, from coordinate 1,266 downwards.
CGGATGGCGCGAGGACCACAACTGCATGTGGGACTTCAACGCCTACGGTTTCGACGGCAACCCCAACACCGTTGTCAACTTCGAGGAAGCCACACACTCCACCGTCCTCGCCACCTGGGCACACGTTGTTGACTATGCCGTCGGCGGTATCATCGAGTTCCACGCAACTCCCGCCCGCGCCGGCCGTTGCCTGGCCATCGGTCTCTCGGCCTACGAGTTCCATCAGAACACCGGCAACCCCTTCCAGGAGAACACCGAACTCCTCACCGCCAACTGCATCTCGTACATGAAATAACCCCCTGAACTGAAATCGGCGCCCGGCTGTCTGCCGGCTTACGGGCCACAGGGCGCCGGGCGCTTTATATCTGTCAAAAAAGCGAATCATAATCAATCTTCATTTATTTTCAATATGAAAAAAATTTACACACTTCTTGCCGCCGCAGTTCTTGCTGTCAGCGCACAGGCCGAACCCTATTCGCACTCGGCTTTCGTCACCACAGGAAACAGCAGCCCTGGATATGTTCATGGACATCAATCCCAAGGGTATGGTGATTGAAGCAAAGGACCTTCCTGCTGCCGACCTCAGCGAAATTGACGCCATCTGGATTCACATCGACCGTGTCGGTCTCGGTATCGGCAATCTTCCCGCCGACTTCACTCCCGAAGTAATCGACGCAATCAAGGCCTACCATCAGCGTGGCGGCGGCCTTTATCTCTCGAAGCAGGCCACACAACTTGTTTCGAAAATCGGCCGCGTTGACGAGATTTTTGCACCTAACCAATACAGCGACGGTGACGGCGGCAACGGTACAGATGTATGGGCCGTGAACGCTCAACTCGGTTTCATCACAACCTGCGACTGGTGCGTGGAATATGCAAACAAAGACCAGTATTCCGATCAGCGTCAGCACCCCATCTATAAAGACCTCAGAACTATGCAATGGAACCATGTACTGGCCGGCAAGGACGTGCAGTGTGAGGTATTCGCTCTTGAAGGTACAGGTGACGGCTCCCCTATGTGGCGTGAAGACCACAACTGCATGTGGAACCTGAACGGTCCGGTATACAGCGAAGATAACACCGGCCGCAACAACATGGAAAAATTCCAGAACGCTACCCATTCGAAGGTTCTCGGTACCTGGGGCCATGTAGTTGACTTTGCCCTTGGTGCCATTATCGAGTTCCTGCCACTTGAAAAGGCAGCCACAATGGCCGAAGGCGATGCCGAGCCCGTTTATTATACCGGTACAATCATTGCAAACGGTG
>CAJJOO010000066.1 GCA_905193395.1 uncultured Porphyromonadaceae bacterium | reverse complement strand
GCACCTTCCACAGCATTTTCGCACGTCTGCTCCGTCGCCATGCCGCCGAAATCGGCTACTCCCCCCATTTCACAATATACGATACCTCCGACTCACGCTCGCTCATAAAGTCGATTATCCGCGACATGGACCTCGACGAGAAGGTCTATAAACCAGCCACGATCCAGAACGTGATTTCATGGGCCAAAAACTCCCTGTTGTCGCCGGAGGCCTATGCCGCCGACATCGAACTGATGAAAAGCGATGAACGGGGACGCCGCCCGCGCACTTCAGCCATCTATCGGGCCTATGTAGCGCGTTGTCGCGTGTCGGATGCGATGGACTTTGACGACCTGCTCTATTACACCGCCATCCTGCTGCGCGACAATCCCGGCATACTCGGACATTACCGCGAATTTTTCAAATATATACTTGTCGATGAGTTCCAGGATACCAACTTCGCCCAGAACACCATAATCACCATGCTGGGAACTCCCGCCGGCAATGTTTGTGTTGTGGGCGACGACGCACAGAGCATCTACTCGTTCCGCGGAGCCAACATCGACAATATCCTGAAAATGGAACGCTCTTTTCCGACAATCCGCACCTTCAAACTCGAACGCAACTATCGTTCTACGAAGAATATCACCGGAGCGGCCAACAGCCTAATTGCCAAGAATCTTAACCGTATCCCCAAGGAGGTGTTCTCTTTGGCCGACGAGGGCGCGCGTGTCGAGGTGCAGGGCGGACAGAGCGACTATGACGAGGCCGGACTTGTCGCCGCCGCAATCGTTCAGCGTCGCGCCATCGGCGGAGACCCCTATGCCGAATTCGCCATTCTTTACCGCACCAACGCCCAGAGCCGCGTGCTTGAAGAGGCCCTGCGCCGCCGCGATATTCCCTACCGCATTTATGGCGGCCAGGCATTCTACCAGCGCAAGGAGGTGAAGGACGCTCTGGCATATTTCCACCTCTCGGTGAATCCGGACGATGATGAATCCCTGAAACGAGTAATCAATGTCCCGGCCCGCGGTATCGGTAAGGTGACGATTGAAAAACTGGTTTCGGCCGCGATTGCCGCCGATGTAAGTATATGGAAAGTACTTCTCGATCCCGTCCGTTACGGATTGAACGTGAATTCCGGCACGCTCCGCAAACTTGAGGGTTTCGTAACTCTGGTCAAGCGTTTCGTTGAGATGCAGGCCGGCGGAACCGATGTCAACACCCTTGCGCTCGCTATTGTCCGCGAAGCCGGCCTTATGGCTATGTATGCCTCCGAATACACCCCCGAAAACATTTCTAAACGCGAGAATATCGAGGAACTGCTGAAAAGCACCCACGAATATGTCCGCGACCGTATCGAGGCCGGCGAAGAGAGCGGTTTCGGAATGGCCGATTTTCTCACCGAGGTTTCGCTTGCCACCGACCAGGATGTTGATGCCGATGCCGACGCCGTGAACCTTATGACCATTCACTCGGCCAAGGGTCTGGAATTCAACAACGTTTACGTGGTCGGCGTCGAGGAGGACCTTCTGCCCTCATCCCTGAGCCACGATTCCGCGACCGCCGTCGAGGAGGAACGCCGCCTGTTTTATGTCGCCATCACGCGCGCACGCAAGTTCTGCATGCTGTCATATGCCAACTCGCGCTACCTCAACGGACAGACCTGCATCTGCAAGCCCTCGCGCTTCCTTGCCGACATCGACAGGCAATGGCTGAAATTTTCACTCGGTTCCGAGCGCCTGCCCTACGAGATGTCCTTCGGTCGTCCGGTTGTTCCGCGTACATCGCCTGCACCTCATTCTTTCGCCGCACCGCGCACATCGGCTTCGTCCGATACTCTCACGCGCATCAGTGCTGCGGCCCCCCCGCCGCGTACCAAACCCGCGCCGGCCGACGGTTTCGCCATCCGCAGCGCCGCCGAATTGCGGGTCGGCATGGAAATCGAGCACCGCAAATTCGGCCGGGGCTGTGTCGAGTCGGTCGATACCACCGACCTCGGCGACATGGCCATGGTTACTTTCCGAAGTTCCGGCACCCGCAAGATTTTACTGAAATATGCTCAAATCCGATTACCCTGACGTTATGGATTCTCCCGCCTATATAGTATATGAAGACCGTATGCGCCGGAATCTGGCGCTGATTACCCGTGTGGCCGCCGAGGCCGGTGTCGACATCATCATGGCCTTCAAGGCCAATGCCCTGTGGCGCACTTTCGATATCGTGCGCGAATATGTCAAGGACTCTACCGCCAGTTCCCTCAACGAACTGAGGCTGGGCCGCGAGTTCCTGGGCGGTAACGTCCATTCATACTGCCCGGCATATACCGACGATACCATCAGTGAGTTTGTCGAGGGCAGTTCGCATATCACATTCAACTCCCCCTCCCAGTATATGCGCTTCAAGTCTGTCCTCGACCGTCACAACGCCACGTCTTCACACCACGTCTCGCCCGGGCTGCGCGTCAATCCTCATTGTTCGGTGATTGATACCGATATTTACAATCCGGCTCTGCCAGGCTCGCGTTTCGGCGTTTCGGCCGAGGCCTTGGGCGATTCCCTGCCAGAGGGAATCGAGGGACTGCATTTTCACGCTCTTTGCGAGTCGTCTAGCCGTGACCTTGAAAAGGTCCTGGCCGCCTTCGAAAAATCTTTTGGCAAATATCTCCCCTATGTGAAATGGGTAAATATGGGCGGCGGCCACCTCATGACGCGTGAAGGATATGACACAGGTCACCTGGTAGAACTCCTGCGCGGTTTCCGCAGCCGCTACCCCTGGCTCAAGGTTATTCTCGAGCCGGGAAGCGCTTTCATGTGGCGCACCGGCGATTTGCGTGCGACCGTGGTCGATGTTGTCTGCAATGACGGCATCAATCCCGCCATAATCGACGCCTCATTCGCCTGCCACATGCCGGACTGCCTTGAAATGCCCTATAAACCTGCGATTTCCGAGAGCCTCGGACTTGAACTTGTCTCCGGCAAACCTACTTATCGTATCGGCGGAAATTCCTGCCTTTCAGGCGATTTTATCGGCGAGTGGAGTTTCGACCGACCGCTTAATGCCGGCGATATTCTCACTTTCGAGGATATGAACCACTATACCAACGTCAAGACTACGATGTTCAACGGTATTCAGCATCCTTCCGTATGGCTTGAAAAGTCCGACGGCTCGCAGCATCTTCTGCGCCGCTATACCTACGACGACTATAAATCCCGAATGTCATGAGCCGTCCCCAACCTGAATTTTCCGTAATCGTGCCCGTCTACAACCGTGTGGACGAGGTCGACGAACTGCTTTCGAGTCTCGCCGCACAGACCGCACAGGTCTGCGAGGTAATCATCGTCGAGGACGGTTCAAGCGCCCCCTGCGCCGAGGTCGTTGAAAAATGGAAGGCCAAGGGCCTTGATGTGAAATATTATTTTAAGGAAAACGAAGGCCGCTCGATTGCCCGAAACTACGGCATCGAACGGGCTGAAGGTCGCTGGCTGGTGTTTTTCGATTCCGATTGCGTCATTCCGCCCGACTATTTCGCCAATCTCAAGGTGGCGGTCGAAAAGGGAGGCTTCGACTGTTTCGGAGGTCCGGACGCTGCGCATGATTCTTTCTCCGACACCCAGAAGGCAATCAACTATTCAATGACATCCTTTCTCACCACCGGGGGTATCCGTGGCGGCAAGGTGAGTCTGGAAAAATTCACGCCACGTACCTTCAACATGGGCTTTTCCCGCGCCGTCTACGACAGGGTGGGGGGCTTCCGCGAAATGTTATCGGAGGATATCGACATGAGTACGCGGATTCGCAACGCCGGTTTCCGGATTACACTGATTCAGAATCCTGTATGGCACAAGCGCCGCATCGACTTCCGCAAATTCTTCCGTCAGGTATACGTTTTCGGTATGTCGCGTGTCACGTTGCACTTGCTCTATCCCGGCTCTCTGAAAGCCGTGCATCTGCTGCCGGCCGTTTTTGTGCTGGGCTGTGTAACTCTGCTTGCACTAGGAACTTTGGTATCGGCTTGGTTCCTGCTGCCGCTGGCTCTCTATTTTCTGACCGTAGCCATCGGTGCGCTCATATCCACGCGCCGTCCGGCAATCGCCCTGAGGGCTGTTCCCGCTGCCGCAATTCAACTCGGCGGTTATGGCCTCGGCTTCATCAAGGCTTTTTTTGTGAAGATAGTTCTCGGCCGTGGCAGAGATATCGAGGAAGAGATTAAATTGCGCAAGGGACGATGAAAAAGGACGACACACAATCCGGCGTATATTCCGAGGACGCTCCCGGACGTGGCGCCATGCTGATTCGTGACATGGCCTCCGACCAGCGGCCACGCGAGAAAGCGCTCAATACCGGAATCAAGTCGCTGTCCGACGCCGAACTGATGGCGATTATTTTCAGCACCGGAATCCGCGGCAAATCCGTGATTCAACTCTGCCAGGAAATTCTGGCCGACAATGACAATCACCTCAGCCAGGTGGCCCGGCTTTCCGTTGCCGATTTCAAGGCGCGTTACAAAGGCATAGGCACCGCCAAGGCAATATCCCTGCTGGCCGCGCTGGAACTCGGCGAGCGGTCCGCTGCCGACGCGCTTAGCGTCTCGACGCCCACCATTGCCTCCCCGGCAGATGCAGTAGCCTATATGCGCCCATGCATGAGCCGTCTGAACCACGAGGAATTCTGGGTCCTGCTGCTCTCGCAGTCCGGAAAGGTGCGCCGTCGTGTCAATGTCTCCCGAGGCGGACTCGCCTCGACCATCGTCGATGTGAAGATTATCATCAAGCACGCCCTCGACAATTATGCCGCCTCGATGATTCTCTTCCACAACCATCCCTCCGGCAACCTTTCGCCGAGTCCGCAGGACGACGCCCTCACGCGCCGTATCGTCGAGGCTGCCAGACTGATGGATATCCGCGTCAACGACCATATCATAGTCACCGATGGCGGCTTCTATTCATATCACGACCACGACAAACTGTAAACATCCGCGCACGTATATAAACGAACATCCCCACAACCGTTCGCAGGTCGCGGGGATGTTTTTAAGCCACATCAAAGGATGCGATGAAACTCCGATAAGACAGGTTTTGAGTTCCCGCCGTCCTTTGTAATCCCCCGGCATTAAAGCGTCCTGAAAACAGGTTGGGGCCCGCCATTGGGCGACTGAGATTGTCTCGGTGTTCATTGTGTAATTGACGAGTTTCCCAATCAACTTTGATGTGGGGTATGGGGCTCGCGGCTCTCTTGCCGTTTGATTTTATAACACAAAGTTAATACCTATTGTTTGCTTTTCCAAATTTTGCATTGAATATTTTTCGCAAGGCATCGTCGCGAACCTTGACCGACGTAGGTCGTATTGGCAAAATGCCGTTATGATAATCAAGGCTGTCAGTGCTTTCCGGTGCCATGGCGGCTGATTGCGTCGGTTTCGGCGTCCTCTACCTCCTGCTCAGTCGGCTGATAGCCTGCGGGCCACTTTGATACCTGCCACGGTTCGCGGCCTTCAATCTGCCAGTCGAAAGGATAGAAATGCGCCTCGGGATTACGCCACGACGGTTTGCGCAATGCATACACCACCAGCGGGATTGCAACGAATACGGCCACGCCTATGATGATAATGCCGACATAAATGACGGGCGAACCGGTGGTAATCTGCGATGGCGGCAGGAAACTGAGAATCAGTGCCAGCAGTGCGCCGAGTATACCGAGAGTGCAGACGATTGCCTCGCCGATTTTACCGCCGGGAACCGTAAAACCGCGTTTACGTCCCGGGGAAGTGCGGCGCAGACGAATGAATGCGAAATATATGATGAAGACCATCGTCAGGTAAATGATGGTTGACATCTGGCTGAGAATCTGATAGGCCGACTGCACGCTCGGAAGAACTACAAGCACGAGGGCGAGCACCGACACCATTATGCCCTGCACCCAGAGAATCGAAGTCTGGACACCGTTTTTGTTGGTCTTCTGCAGACTTCGGGGAAGATAGCCGGCCTTTCCGACGGAAAGCATGCCGGAGGAGGGAGCAACGATCACGCAGCTGACCTGGCCGATGACGCCGAACGTAAGGAACACGGCGATTATATGGCCGAGCCATTCACAATGGATCGAGGCGAAGAGATGGTTGTAGGCCACGAGCAGGGAGGCAAGCAGCGATATGTCTTTCTGCGGAATCACAAAGCCTATGGCAAGCGTTCCGAATATAAAGACTGCCAGGATGATCAACACAGCGAGGAAAACGGCCTTGGGAAAAGACGAGGAGGGATTCTTCATGGAGGAGACATGCACGGCCTGCATCTCCATACCCGCGAAGAATAGGAATATCGAGGCGGCGAGCACTATGGTGCTGAACTTGGAGAAGTCGGGCCAGAAGGACTGGTGGGCGTCGATGAAGTTATGGTTGCCCATCGCTATATATATGATGCCCATCACAATGAGCACTCCGGCCGGGATTATTGTTCCGAACAGTCCTCCGAGCGTGGAGAGCTTGTTGGCGTAGGCCTGTCCTCTGAAGGAGTTGAAATTCGCAAGCCAATAGACTCCTAGTACCACTATAAGAGAATATATCACATTCGATGCCAGCTTGGAATCGAACGTCTCGGGCCAGAAGACGTAGGCGAGTGTGACAGCTCCGAACATCAGCACGGCGGGGAACCATATCACCACCATCTGCCAGTCATAGTACATCGCGGCCCAGCCCCACTTGGGGCCGAGGCCTTCGCTGACCCATCTGAAAAGGCCTCCGCTCTTGGTCCAGGTGGACGCAAGCTCGGCGCAGACCAGGGAGTAAGGAACAAGGAACACCAGGGCGGCGAACACATAATAGAATATGGAGGTGTAGCCGTATTCTGCCTGCGAGGCGAGGCCTCGCATACTTACGATATTGGTGACAATAAGGATTGTCATCGCCCATATGCTGAGCACTGCCGCTTTCTTCGGAGGCTTTGCGGAGGCCGTCGGGGAGGCGGCTGATGGAGGATTAAGCTTTGTCATAATGTAAATATAATGAAGGGTTGATAATTGTCAAATCAAGCGCGCCTTTTGGGTTGTGCATGGGGCCGGGCATGAACGTATGCCATGCGAAATGTCCGTTTCATACTAAACAATGGCTTTTATTATAAGGTTTGTGGAATTTGTGAATAATGGCAAAAAAATTTTTATTGAAGATTCGGCAAACAAATTGCAACGATTGCTTGTTTACATACCGAAAGCTCTTCAGAAGCGGCGCGGCTCAGGCTGCAAGGCTGGCGGAGGGTAAAATTATGGAAAACACCGGATAGGATTGTAGATTCAGAAATTTGGCAAGGCTTTTCAAAGACAGACAGTTCCCTATTAATGCGATCCGGCTTATTTATTAATTAACGCCTTATAAAAAAGATTATGGCAACAAAAAATTATTCTCCTGTTGTACAGGAGCTG
>CAJJOO010000065.1 GCA_905193395.1 uncultured Porphyromonadaceae bacterium | reverse complement strand
TCTTCTATATTGCGGTTTTCATGCTAAATCTGTGCGTTTCTATTTGGATTCTTCAAAACAATTCGGCACGCTCCGGTTTAAGTTGGGTCGGTGAGTGTAGGCAACCGTTACCGGAGGCTACTTCATCGAATGGGAATGACTTATGCCAGATAAGTCCATTCTTAATTGCTTCTTGTATCAAGGATTGCCCCTTTGAAGTATTAACAAGCACTTCCGAAAGTCCCTTTTTGGGGTCAAGATTGGAATCGAATTTCTCTATGCCCCAAAAGTCTCCGAGAGTTAAATCAGCGGTCCGTTCCGGTCTAGTCCATTTGCATTTATAGCAAGACGGTCTTAGAGTGATATATTTCTGGAATCCGAAATAAAATGGGAATTGATAGTGGAGTCCGTTTATCTGTTTATTTTTACCGTTTTTTTCACAAATGAATGAAAATGCTTGAGGATGCAAAGCCCCTTTATATTTGGATCGGAAAGCAAATTGTTTAATCTTACAGCCATTTTTCTCTTCGAACCACTTAATAGACCTGTCAAATAAATCTTGAGATGGGACTCCGTGACAGATTATATCAACGAGATATAGGTTGTCGTCGTTTGACCCGATGAAATTACGCAGAGCGTTGCATTGACAGGGCGTTCCGGCAAAAAGCGTTAATATACCGCATTTTAAATCTTCTTTTATCTGCCTGTAACATCCGGAGGTATCACTTTGCAAATATTTTGAACGAAGCAAGGGCTCAACTTCTTGAAGTGTAGTTGCGCATGTATGCTTAAGTTTTAAATTCTTGTCAAATGCCGCTCCCCATACCTTTCCTCCCTTTTGAATAATAAGGGAGGAAAATACGCCGAACAAACCTCCGGACGAACCGGCCTGCCGCGCATCCGGAGATGAGGCATAAGCAGCCATGGCACTTTTTACGGCGTCATTGTAGCGTGGATTAAACTCAGGACAACAAGATACGCATTTCCCACAATGGATGCATTTTGACTCATCTACTTCGGGATAAAGGAAACCTTCGTCATCCTTTTTGAAACTGATGCATTGGGTCGGACATGCATCTCCACATGCATGGCAACCACAACAATCATTATGGGCCAATGTGCTTATATTAGGTTTATTTACCATTTCTTTCTCTTAGCATTGTGGAACTGATTCCATCTGTATGAGGGAGATAGACAATCTCTACACCTACGGTTGCAAAACGTCGCTCATAATCATTGTACAATTCGGTGTTTTTCCATTCGCTGCCATGAAACATGACATCAAACTTCAGTTTCTGCCAGGCATCAAATTTGTCCATTGTCTCCTGTGGAACTACCTTATCTACATATTGTATAGCCTCGACAATAGCGGCCCTGTCGACATATGGAATAACGGGACTATGATGCTTGTATGATTCGACTACTTGGTCTGTGCTTACTCCCACGATGAGGTATTCACATTGTTCTTTGGCGCGGCGCAATATGTTTAAATGGCCGATGTGGAACATATCGAACACGCCGGTAGTATAACCAATTTTGTATTTTTTCATTTTCTGAATAATTTTTGGAAAATCCATCCTCTGAGTTTATTCGGCATAGCCACCTGTACAGCGAAGCGGCCGAAGACATTGTAGCAATACCTCGGCAAGGATATCATCCTGTGCCGGAGCATATAGTCCTGAAGGCCCTTTTCGCTTTTGAAATATTTCCAGCCGCCACGGCGCGCATACATCTCTTTTCCCACGCGGACATTGACCAGTGTGTCCGGTAGATTCGCGAACTTATATCCGGCCTGGGCAAGGCGAACCCATAAATAGTAATCTTCCTCGCAATACCAGTCAATGAATCCACCGACTGCGTTAACAGTAGATTTACGGTACATGACAGTTACAAGATTCATCGGGCAGCGAGATTTCATATAATTCTTTATCGCATCATCGTTCTCAGGAACAATACGTTCCCCTACTACATTGTCAGCAGTGTTGATAAACTCCTTTATTTGGCTGCCAATGACTGCTGCAGCCCTATCTCTGTTGAAAGCCTCTAATTGCCTTTCAAAGCGGTCCGGTTCTGAAATATCATCTGCATCCATTATGGCTATAAGTTCATTTGATGCCGCTTGAAGTCCGGCTTGTCTGACTGCCGCATGTCCGCGATTCGTCTCAAAACGCACAAACTTTATTATGTCGATTTGTTTTTTTAATTCAGCCAAAGTCCTTTGCAGTTTCTCAGGGATAGGCCCGTCAATAACGATTATTATTTCCGATGGCTTGGCCGTCTGTTTCGTATAAATGCTATGAACGGCCGTAGCAAAATCATGGGCATTATCATTTTTGTAAACCGCCATACAGACGGAGAATGATTTATTCATTGTCTGTCAATTTAAACTGATAGTACTGGGTTTCCACGCTCTGCATGGCTTGATATCTGAAATTTAGCGACTTAATTGTCGACAATCGACTCTTTCAGTAAATTCTGTATTTTGGCCTTGTTCTTTTCTTTTGAATGGTTTTCAGCGGCTACTTTGCGGGCCTTTTCGATAATTGCGTCACGACAGGCCGGGGTGGAAATGGCTTTTATCAGCATGTCGCGTAGTTCTCTCGGATTTTCGGAAAATATTCCGGCTCCGTTTGACTGTATATAGCGGGCACAGGCTATTTTTGACGAGGCATAAAGCAGAAATATCTTGCCGGAACAGATGGAGTCGGCTATTTTTGTGGAAAATCCATATTTCAGGCCGTCCTGCCACTTTTGGTCCTGACTTTCGGCATGTATCAGGAAGTGGCTATTTTCAATTATTGTCACTAATTCTGAATATGACACCATGCCATGGTAATTGATATATGGGCATGAATCGAGACGCTGCTTCATGGCCTCGTCTTTTACCGGACCGTACAGGTCGAGTTTATATGCGGCGTTTATGGCATTGATTTCTTTGGCCAGTTCTATAAGAGCCGAAGGCCGGTCAAAGCCGAGATTGCCGGCGTATGTAAACTTGAGGTCCTCGTCGTCGAACCGTGGCGGACGGAATTCGATGTCAGATCCGGTGTATATGACATGAGAGATGTCCTTTGAATCCGGAAATACCGCCGTATAATCATCCAAAAGTTGCTGATTGCCATATACCACCAGTCGACACTTTCGCATGAATTTCTCATAGGTACGTCGGTAAATGTAATGATATATCGGGAAAAGCACTTTGCGGAGGAATCGATTATCATACCGGAAATAGTCGGCTTTAGCCAAGTAGGGCGGCTCGGTATTGAACATGGCGATTTTGGCTCCTGTCCTTCGGGCGATTTTCATGGCCAGGGAGTGCATGAAAAAAGACTCTCCGTTCTGCAGCAATATGATGTCGGGAGCAAACCGGTCAATCCAACGGTTGAATTCCTTTCCCCGCCAGAGGCCGACCTGCCAGGCCAGATTGCGCAGCAGCATGTTCAATGAATTCTTGAAATGGCGCACCTGACCGTTTGGCGTAGCGTTGGCGTCAATTTTTGTCTCTTTTTCGAGGATGCGTCTCTTTGAGGGTTTCAGATGCAGGATTGACCGGAGGACGTCGCTGTCGGTGACGCAATAATAATTCTCGCAGACGTCGAAATCGGGGCCATCGGAACTGATGCAGAACTGGGCGATTCTGTCTTTGGGCCAGCCTTGCAGCAGACTGCCCAGAGTGCGTCCGTTGGAATTCTGCTTCGAAAAACCGTTGTTAGACAGCACGAGCAAGCGGGGAGAGTCCATCATTCCCAATAAAATTTATATGGGATTACCTCGAGATAGCCTCCCGAGTACGCATAAAAGAAGAAAAAGATCATGAAGGCCGTTATGCCACAAGTCGTAAGATTTTTAAATGCCTTTGATTTATGTGCCTCAAACAGGGCCTGGGGGATAGCCAATGCAATAAATGGTATAAAATAATAGCCTATGCGTGTGGCTGTTGATGAAATTAATCCTAATGCCTGGCACATTACGGCGCAAAATACGGCCATGCGATAATCTTGTAATTGTTTGGAAGGATTCTTTACAATAAATGTAAATAGGAATGTCGCAAAAATAATGATAATCAGATTGTAAGCCGGAACTGTGTCCTTTTCGATATAACCCATATATTTGTTTTCTCCGAAAATCATGGGTATGAGTATCTCAAGAATTGGTTTAAGGGAAAAGATTATTGCCACACCGATTACAATTCCGATAAGAAATTTTCTGTCTGTCGGTTTCATCCAGTTGCACAATGGATAAAATATAATGAATATGACCGCAGACGAATGAAACAAAGACGCCGCGAATACGCACAAAAAGAATGGTATTATCTTCTTTTTGACGACAAAGTCAAAACTGAATACTATTATTCCTATAGCAATGGCTTGTCTTAGTCCGCTGAATGTGAAATGATATACTACAAACGATGCAAATATTATATAAGAAAAACATATGTTCTTTGAGAATTTCTTATAGATATATGAAATAGGGAACAATGACACAAATGAAACTACAGTAAGTAGTAATTGTGGATTGCGGGTAAAACTTCGCAAACATCTGTTCAATGACACATACCCTTTTTCAACATCATAAACATCCCAGTTGTCGCTAATAAAAGTAGGAACATAGTATTGCAAATCAGTTCCGATATATTCGTAACGAAGCGCTTGGATAAGCCATAATATTAGGAACCCTGTTATCCATGAGAACGTTCTGCTAGCCTTTGTGGGTAGTTGTGATGACACCATCCATGTCATCGTCAAGGCAATAAACATGAAAATAAAGATTCCCATCAGTCTAGAATCTGCTTATATACATTCAGATAACTTTCAACCATTCTTTCTTTTGAATATAGTTGAAACCCTTCCGCTGAAATGGATTCAGAATTAATGCTTTTGTCAAGCAAGCCGCTAACTGCCCGCGCAAGTGCATTGATGTCTCCATAAGGCACAAATTCAGAATAAGTTTCAATTGCAATGGTCTCTGGGCCGCCGGCCTTGAAGCCGGCCACGGGCGTGCCGCAGCAAAGGCTTTCGGCGACAATCATGGAAAATGTTTCCCGCCGCGATGTAATTACAGTGACATCTGCCGCTGAATACAGCCGTGCCAGTTCGTTTTGGTCCTTAGCCCTGCCCCATAATAATATATTCTTCGGAAGCGAGCCGCTGATGTCCACATAACTTGCCGCCACCACGAAAAGAAGATCGGGCATCTGTTTTGCCAGTTCTATGATGTAATGCCCGCCTTTCAGGCTCGGGCGGTCCGTGAACGACGCCGTGGCATGGAATACGATTTTATCATATCCCTGCGGCAGTCGTGCTTTAACATCTGCCGTCTCTGTTATATAGTAAAATACCGAAGTATCTATACCGTTCATCACGACAGTGCATGGATAGCCTTTGACGATCGGCGAGAGTGCGGAGCGCTCTTTAACCCAGGGCGATACGGCGGTAAAGTGGAGACATCCGGGCTTGAAACGGTGGAATAATTCATTCATTTTTCGCCAGGATTCATGCGGAAATCCTTTGCGTGCATTTTCCGCAGAGCGTTTGGGTAACTTGCAATCACGACATTCATCTCCGCTCGAAAACTTCATGCATTCAAACGCATGTCCGCAATTGCCGGTATAATAGAACTCGGCGTGATGCGTCACCAGCGTCTTGATTCCGGATTCAGCAAGATAGTCCATGAGCCGATAGATATTGACGCAATAGCCGTTGATGCAATGGATATGCACAATATCCGGCGCCTCTTTTTTTATCTTACTGATAAGACGTTGCGTCGATAGGTAATTGCCACCGTACATGGTGACCAGCCCCAGCCGGTTAAGGATTTTTTGAAGTGCCGCTTCATATTCCGTACAGAATTTGAATGTCCTCTTTTTGTTAGCGGTATCTTTTCGGCCGTAACAGATTATAGAATCGATACCTCTTTCAACCAGTACATTGTCGATATCGCGCACAATTTTCCCGGTGCTTCCGCTATCGACAAGAACATTGACTTGCAGCACTTTCATATCATTACCCTTTTCTCCACACCATTTTATTGACGATGCCGGTGTAGGACTGAATCAGGCGCACGACCTTGTTCGAAACGTTGGCGTCGGTGTAGGCCTCGACCGGCGAGGGGATGAATCCCTCGGACTGCATGTCGACGGCCATACGGACTGCCTGGATTACGGCGTCGGATGTGATTGAGCCGATTACGAAGACTCCGCTGTCCATGGCCTCGGGACGTTCGGTGGAGGTGCGCACGGATACGGCCGGGAAGTGGAGGTTGGCGCTTTCTTCGGGCAGCGTGCCGCTGTCGCTCACCACGCAGAAGGCGTTCTGCTGGAGTTTGTTGTAATCCATGAAGCCCAGCGGTTTGTGTTGGATTACGCGCCGGTCGAACTTGAAGCCGCGCTCCTTGATGTATTTTTCCGAGCGCGGATGGCAACTGTACAGAACGGGCATGTCGTAATACTCGGCCATGGCGTTGACGGCGTTCATCAGCGAATAGAAATTTGCCTCGATGTCGATATTTTCCTCGCGATGACTTGAAAGGAGGATATAGTTTTTCGGCTGCAGTCCGAGTTCCTCAAGGATATTGCTCTCTGAAATCGCTTTTTCGTGAACTTTGAGTACCTCGGCCATCGGCGAGCCGACGACGTAGGTATATTCCGGCTTCACGCCCGAGTCCAGGATATAGCGACGGGCATGTTCGGAATAGCAGAGGTTCACGTCGCTTGTCACGTCGACAATGCGGCGGATTACCTCCTCGGGCAGGTTTTCGTCCTTGCAGCGGTTGCCGGCTTCCATATGGAATACGGGGATTTTGAGGCGTTTGGCTGCAATGACCGAAAGGCACGAGTTTGTGTCGCCGAGTACGATTATAGCGTCGGGCCGGACCTCGGCCATCAGTTCATAGGCCTTGGCAATGACATTGCCCATGGTCTGACCCAGGTTATCGCCCACGACGCCAAGATAATAGTCGGGCTGGCGCAGTCCCAGGTCCTTGAAAAAGACCTCGTTCAGTGTATAGTCGTAGTTCTGACCGGTGTGGACGAGGACATGGTCGAAGTACCGGTCGGATTTCTTGATGATTTCCGACATCTTGATGATTTCGGGCCGGGTGCCCAGAATCGTCATCAGTTTCAGTTTCTTCATAGATTGTAGTGCGGATAGAGGGCCTTGTGATTTAGAATCCACTGTGCCGCTTCGGCAACCATGGTTTCGTAGTCGGGAATGCGGTATGAAAAGTCGAATCGGGTGCGTTTCAGCGACTTGTCGGCGTTGACACCGTCGACGGGGTGAATGGTGAGCGAATTGTTGCGCAGGTATTTGTTGAACAGTTTGATCAGTTCATACTTCGATATGTTGGTGTCGGGCACCGTGTTGTACAGACCCGTGGCGCGTTCCATGGCGGCTGCCTCCATGGTTTTTGCAAGTTGGAGGGTTGTCTGGCCGGTCCAGAGTGCCTTTGT
>CAJJOO010000064.1 GCA_905193395.1 uncultured Porphyromonadaceae bacterium | reverse complement strand
CCCGAAGCAGGCCACAACAACAATTCGGCCGACCTCTACCTCTTCTCGTTCAACATCGACACCGGCGAGGCCACTGTCCCCGAACTGCTCATTGCACGCGGCACCGACCCGGACGACATCGACTATAAGGCCGTCTACCGTTCATCGATTGTGCTGATGCCCGGGCAGATGCTCGTCTATTTCAGCAGCATCGACCGAAGCGACCGCCGCCACATGTCGCTGGCCGTATTTCCCCGCTGATTCATAACAGAATATAAACTCCGAACATGCAATTAAAACCAGGAGACACAGTCCGCTATCTCAACGCCGTCGGCGGCGGACGTGTCACAAAAATAGAAGGCCGCATGGCCTATGTAAACGAAGACGGTTTCGAGACGCCGGTTCTCGTCAGCGAATGTGTTGTCGTAGCCTCGGGCGATTCATTTTACCGCTCCGGCAAGACTCCCACACCCGAACCCGCAGCACCCGAGAAAAAAGCGCCCCGGCAACCCGCCGCGCCCGAGCCGGAACTGCCCGAAGCCGTCGAGACCGCCGAGGGCGAAAAACTCAACGTGGTTCTTGCCTTCGAACCGGCCGACATCCGTTCGCTCAGCACCACCTCGTTCGATGCCTTCGTGGTCAACGACTCGAACTACTGGCTCGACGTGACCATCGCCACCCGCCCCCGCCAGTCCGACAAATGGACGCTCCGCTTCGCCGGCAGCATCGAACCCGCGATGCAGATATTCGCTTTCGAACTCACAAACGACATACTCTCGGAGGTCGACCACCTTTCATTCCGCGCAATAGCCTATAAGAAAGACCGTCCGTTCGACCTCAAGCCGCCGGTCGACTACTCACGCCGCCTCGACGCCACGCGACTGCTGAAACTGCACTGTTTCACCTCGAATCCCTATTTCGACAGCAAGGTGCTGGCAATCGACATCGTCACCGACGACCGCACCGTCTCGGGCACCGCCATGCCCGACCCCGCCGCCCTGAGCGAGGCCATGCGGCAGAAAGCGCGTGCCGACCGCCCCGTTCACAAACAGGAACACACCAAACGCCCCGACGGCCCTCTGGTCGTCGACCTCCACGCCTCAGAACTCCTGGACACCACTGCCGGAATGTCGGCCGCCGACATCCTCAACTACCAGATCGACACTTTCCGCCGCGTGATGGACGAGAACCTCGGCCACCCGGGCCGCGAGATTGTCTTTATCCACGGCAAGGGCGAGGGAGTGCTGCGCGCCGCCGTCCTCAAAGAACTGAATCACAGATACAAAGGCCACGATGTGAGCGACGCCTCCTTCCGCGAATACGGCTTCGGAGCCACCCGCGTGGTGATACGCCGCAGCCGATGATTGCAGTCTTTTCCGGCACCGGCAATTCCATGATGGTCGCCCGGCTGCTCTCGCGCGCCCTGGGCGACCGGATTGTCAGCTATCCCTCCGTGCCCCACCCCGCCGAGGGCGAACGCATGGTGTGGGTGTTCCCGGTCTATGCCTGGAACATTCCGCCGAACGTGCGCCGCGTCATGGAGCGCTGCCTGGTGACCCGTCCCGGAGCCGTCCACTGGACCGTGATGACCTGCGGCGACGACACCGGCCTCACCGCCCGCAGTTGGCGCCGCCTCGTCACCCGCTACGGAGAAACCGCCGCACAGGCCTTCTCCGTGCAGATGCCAAACACCTTTGTCACTCTGCCGGGGTTCGACACAGACCCCATCGAGGTTGAGCAGCGCAAACTCGACGCCGCTCCGGCCCGCGTGGCCGACATCGCCCGCCACATAGCCGCCGGACTCCCCGCCGGAGCCGACGATGTGGTGCGCGGCTCATTCCCGGCCCTGAAATCAGGTCCGGTAAACGCCTTTTTCCGCCGCTTCCTGATGTCGCCCAAGCCCTTCGGGCCGACCGATGCCTGTGTGGGCTGCGGAATCTGCGCCTCGATGTGCCCCGAACACAATATCATCCTCGACGAAAACCGCCGCCCGCGCTGGGGCGCGAACTGCGACTTCTGCCTGCGCTGCTACCACGCCTGCCCCCACCATGCCGTGGCCTACGGCCGCGCCACACGCCATAAATCGCGCTACACGGCCCTGCTGCGCCTCGTGACACCCGACAAACGCAACGGCCGACACTGACCCACCCTGCGTCTACGGCGCTGCAACTCACCGCCCTGTCAGTTTTTTATTGTCGAAAAAGGGATTTTTTTGTAACTTTGCACTTTGAAACAAGCCAATAGTGTATATGCAGAACATCCGAAACATCGCCATCATCGCACACGTCGACCACGGCAAGACTACCCTGGTCGACAAAATGCTGCTCGCCGGACACCTGTTCCGCGACAATCAGAACGCAGGCGAACTCATTCTCGACATCAACGACCTGTAACGTGAACGCGGCATAACAATCCTGTCGAAAAACGTTTCAATCAACTACAAAGGCACCAAAATAAATATCATCGACACCCCGGGACACGCCGACTTCGGCGGCGAGGTGGAACGTGTACTGAATATGGCCGACGGCTGTCTGCTGTTGGTCGACGCCTTCGAAGGTCCCATGCCCCAGACACGTTTCGTGCTCGAAAAAGCCATCAAGATCGGCCTCAAGCCCGTAGTCGTAATCAACAAGGTCGACAAGCCAAACTGCCGCCCCTCCGAGGTGCAGGACATGGTTTTCGACCTCATGTTCAGCCTCGGCGCCTCCGAGGACCAGTTGGACTTCCCCACAATTTTCGGCTCGGCCAAGAACGGATGGATGAGCACCGACTGGGAAAAGCCCACCGACTCCATCGTGCCCCTGCTCGACACAATCATCGAGCATATTCCCGCACCCAAGACCCTCGAAGGCGACCCCCAGATGCTCATCACATCGCTCGACTATTCGAACTATGTGGGTCGTATCGCCGTGGGCCGCGTACACCGCGGAACCCTGCGCGAAGGCATGGACATTGCCCTCTGCCGCAAAGACGGCTCCGTCTCCAAACAGAAAATCAAGGAACTCCACACCTTCGAGGGCATGGGCCGCAAGCGCGTCAGCGAGGTTTCCAGCGGCGACATCTGCGCCCTGGTAGGCATCGAAGGCTTTGAAATCGGCGACACCGTCAGCACCGTCGAAAATCCCGAGCCGCTGCCCCGCATCGCCATCGACGAACCCACAATGTCAATGACTTTCACCATCAACGACAGTCCATTCTTCGGCCGCGACGGCAAATACGTAACCTCGCGCCATATAGGCGACCGCCTCACCCGCGAACTTGACCGCAATCTGGCCCTGCGCGTCACCAAAGACCCCGCACGCGACATCTGGACCGTCTTCGGCCGCGGCGTGCTCCATCTCTCGGTCCTCATCGAGACCATGCGCCGAGAAGGCTACGAACTCCAGGTGGGCCAGCCACAGGTAATCGTCCGCGAAATCGACGGCCGCAAGTGCGAACCCGTCGAACTGCTCACAATCAACGTCACCGAGGAATATTCCTCGAAGATGATTGATATGGTCACCCGCCGCAAGGGCGAACTCGTGTCAATGAGCAGCCAGGGCGACCGCGTCCACCTCGAATTCCAGATTCCCTCGCGCGGCATCATCGGCCTGCGCAGCAACGTCCTCACAGCATCGGCCGGCGAAGCCATCATGGCCCACCGCTTTCTGGAATACCAGCCCTGGAAAGGCGACATCGAACGCCGCACAAACGGCTCGCTCATCGCCCTCGAAGCCGGCACGGCCTACGCCTACGCAATCGACAAACTCCAGGACCGCGGACGTTTCTTCATTTTCCCCCAGGAAGAAGTCTACGCCGGACAGGTGGTCGGCGAGAACGCCAAGGACAACGACATCGTGGTAAACGTGACCAAGTCCAAGAAACTCACCAACATGCGTGCCTCCGGCGCCGACGACAAGGCCCGTATCGTACCCCCCGTGGTTTTCTCGCTCGAAGAAGCTCTGGAATACATCAAGGAAGACGAATATGTGGAGGTGACACCCCACCACATCCGTCTGCGCAAGATTATCCTCGACGAACTCGAACGCAAACGCTCCGGACGCTCTTGAACCTCAGCAAATGAAGCCCTTTTCGCTCAACATACGCGGCACGCTCCACCGTTTCGACACCCCGGCGGTGATGGGTATCATCAACATCACCCCCGACTCGTTCCACGCCGACTCGCGCGCGGCCGATGCCGCCGATGCCGCCGCCCGTGCCGCATCGATGGTGGCCGCAGGCGCACGATTCATCGACGTGGGCGCATGCTCCACCCGTCCAGGCTCGGAATCCGTGTCCGCCGACGAGGAGAACGCCCGCCTCGAACAGTGCCTGCCCGCCGTGGTACGTGCCGTCGCCGGGCGCGCCATCGTCTCGGTCGACACCTTCCGCGCCGACGTGGCCCGCAACGCCGTCGAAAAATGGGGAGCCGATATGATTAACGACATCTCGGGCGGCAACATCGACCCCGCCATGTTCGGCACCGTCGCCGACCTGCACGTGCCCTACGTGCTGAGCCACATGCGGGGAACACCCAAGGACATGCAGGAATATGCCCTCTACGAGGACGTCACCGCCGACGTGCTCAGCGAACTCGGCGACCGTCTCCAGCAACTTGCCCTCTCCGGCGTCTCCGACATCATCATCGACCCGGGATTCGGTTTCAGCAAGACCCTCGAACAGAACTATCAGTTACTGGCCCGGCTGGACCTGCTGCAACTGCTCCACCGCCCCGTCCTCGTCGGCATGTCGCGCAAGTCAATGGCCACGCGCCTGCTCGACATCCCCGCCGCCGACGCCCTGAACGCCACAACCGCACTCAACACCCTGGCCCTCGACCGCCAGGCCGCGATAATCCGCGTCCACGACGTGGAATCCGCCGTCCAGGCTGTCAAGATCTACAACGCCATGGCCGCGCAACGGCACTGACACTTCTCCTCATTCCTTTCACACCCACACCACAACCACTCAACCTCCATGCCGACATTCGGAATCAAAGACATACTCGACATTGTCCTTGTGGCCCTGCTCCTTTACTACGTCTACCGACTGATGAAGGAATCGGGCACACTGAACATCTTCTACGGCGTGATGGCCTTCATTGTGGTATGGGCACTGGCCTCCGAAATCTTCCAGATGAGGCTTATAGGCACCATTCTGGACAAATTCATGAGCATCGGCCTGCTGATTCTGGTAATCCTGTTCCAGGACCAGATCAAACGCTTCCTCACCGAACTCGGCTCGCACAAACGATGGAGGTTCCTGGCCAAACTCTTCCACCACCACCGCAACGAGGCCGACACCTCGGCCACAGCCTGGGTGATGCCCGTGGTTCATGCCTGCATGAACATGGCCCGCACCAAGACCGGCGCCCTCATCGTCATCGAACAGTCCATCCCGCTGGACAATTATGAGAAAACCGGCGACATCATCAACGCCAACGTCAACACCCGGCTCATCGAGAACATTTTTTTCAAGAACTCTCCCCTGCACGACGGCGCCCTGATTATAGCCAAAGGCCGCCTCGCCGCCGCGGGCTGCATCCTCCCCGTGAGCCACGACAGCGACGTGCCCCGCTACATGGGCCTGCGTCACCGCTCGGCCCTCGGCATCGCACAGGCCACCGACGCCGTGGCCGTGGTCGTCTCCGAGGAAACCGGAAACATTTCCATCGCCCACCGCGGACGCCTCAGTACACGCCTCACGTCCACCGAACTCGAACACCGCCTCAGCGCCATCGCCATGACTCCTCTTAAATGATTATGAAAAATATACGCAACTTCTGCATCATCGCCCATATCGACCACGGAAAGTCGACCCTCGCCGACCGTCTCCTCGAATACACCGGCACCATCGCCCCAAAGGACATGGAATCGCAGGTGCTCGACGACATGGACCTCGAACGCGAACGTGGCATCACAATCAAGAGCCACGCCATCCAGATGGAATATCCTCTCGACGGCGAAAAATATACGCTGAACCTCATCGACACCCCGGGACACGTCGACTTCTCCTACGAAGTGTCGCGTTCCATAGCCGCCTGCGAAGGCGCCCTCCTCATTGTCGACGCCACCCAGGGTATCCAGGCACAAACCATCTCCAACCTATATATGGCCATCGACAACAATCTGGAAATCATTCCCGTACTGAACAAGTGCGACCTCGACTCGGCCAACCCCGACGAGGTGGCCGACCAGATTGTCGAACTCCTGGGCTGCGACCACGATGACATCATCCGCGCCAGCGGCAAGACCGGTATGGGCGTCCCCGAAATCCTCCGCGCCATCGTCCAACGTATTCCCGCCCCCACCGGCGACCCCGATGCCCCGCTCCAGGCCCTGATTTTCGACTCCGTATTCAATCCCTTCCGCGGAATCATAGCCTATTTCAAAATCGAAAACGGCACCATCCGGACCGATGATTTCGTAAAATTCGTGGCTACCGGCAAGGAATACCATGCCGATGAAATAGGCGTGCTGAAACTCGACCTGTCGCCGCGCAAGGAACTCTCGGCCGGAAACGTGGGCTACATCATCTCGGGCATCAAGTCCTCGCGCGAGGTGAAAGTGGGCGACACCATCACCCACGTCGACCGACCCTGCGAGAATGCCATCAACGGCTTCCAGGAAGTCAAGCCCATGGTCTTCGCCGGCGTCTACCCCATCGAGACCGAAGACTTCGAGAACCTGCGCGCCTCGCTGGAAAAACTGCAGTTGAACGACGCCTCGCTGACGTTCAGCCCCGAATCCTCGGCCGCCCTGGGCTTCGGCTTCCGCTGCGGTTTCCTCGGCCTGCTCCACATGGAAATCATCCAGGAACGCCTCGGCCGCGAATACGACATGGACGTCATCACCACCGTCCCCAACGTTTCGTACCGTGTACACGACAAGAAAGGCAACATGACCGAGGTCCACAACCCCTCCGGCCTGCCCGAAGCCACCCTTATCGACCATATCGAGGAGCCGTATATCCGCGCGTCCGTCATCACCACACCGGAATTCATCGGCCCAATCATGACCCTCTGCCTGGGCAAGCGCGGCGAACTGGTGCGCCAGGAATACATCTCCGGCGGCCACCGAATGGAACTGACCTTCGACATGCCCCTGGGCGAAATAGTCATCGACTTCTACGACAAACTCAAAAGCATATCCAAGGGCTATGCCTCCTTCGACTATCACATCCACGGTTTCCGCGAATCGCGCCTTGTGAAACTCGATATCCTGCTCAACGGCGAGAGCGTCGACGCCCTCTCGACCCTCACACATGCCGACAACGCCGTGACCTTCGGCCGCCGCATGTGCGAGAAACTCAAGGAACTGATTCCCCGACAGCAGTTTGACATCGCCATCCAGGCTGCCATCGGCGCCAAAATCATTGCCCGCGAGACCATCAAGGCCGTACGCAAGGACGTTACCGCAAAATGCTATGGCGGCGATATCTCGCGAAAGCGCAAACTCCTTGAAAAACAGAAAAAAGGCAAGAAGCGCATGAAGCAGATCGGCTCGGTGGAAGTGCCCC
>CAJJOO010000063.1 GCA_905193395.1 uncultured Porphyromonadaceae bacterium | reverse complement strand
AATATATGTCGCCGGCATGGTCGTAGATATCGGCCGATGGAGTCTCGCGTTCGTCGTCGCCGGCCGACGTCTCAACACCGGCTTTCTCGTCGTTGTCGGGAGTGGAGTACTGGCCCAGGGCGAGGTCAATCTGGCGCCTGGCCTCGGGATATTTCTTCTTACGGAAAAGCACCCAGGCGTAGGTGTCGAGAATTGTAGGATTCAGGGGGTCGAGCGAGACGGCGCGCTGTGCGAGCGTTTCGGCGCGGTCAAGGTCTATTTCGTCGAGTGCCATGAAATAGGCCAGATTGTTCATCGCCATCGCATTCTCGGGGTCGGCGTCGATTGCGAGGTCATATTCCACATAGGCGCTGTCGTTGAGGTTCATCTGGTGGAAGATGTCGCCTCGGGTCTGATGGTAGACCGAAACGGCCTTCATGTTGCGGTAGTCGGAGATGTCAAAGGAATCGAGGGCGGCGATAGCCTCGGCATAATTGTTCTGCTGCATCAGCACCGATGCCGTGACAAGGGCATAGTACATGTTGTCCTTGAAGCGCGAGAGGCCGCTACGCGAGGTCTCGAGGGCGCGGACGGTGTCGCCGGATTCAAGGAGGCTGGAAATGAGGTACTGGTAGTAGGTAGGATCGGCCGGGTTGAGGTCGACGGCATAGCCGAACTGTTCGGCTGCGGCCGCGGCTGAATCGGTTTCGGCCAGGTAGCCGCCATAGAGGGCGTGGAGGCGAGGCTCGCCGGGATGCAGTTCCTCCATTGTCTCGAACAGGTGTGTCATGGACTTGACGGGGACAGTGTCGCTGAAACCGCGGGCCACGTATTCGGTGAGCATGTCGAATTTGTCGTCGAAATCGAGTCCGGGGCTGCGGAGTACGTTCTCAACCTCGCTTTCGTAGCGGGCCGAGTCGCCTTCCTGAAGGTAGAAGGCGGCGCGTTCCATAAAGGCGGCTCCGAAGGTAGAGTCCACGGTGCAGGCGCGGTCGAGGTTGACGCTGACCGAGTCTGAGAGGCCGATAACGTCAAACAGACGAGCCGTGTTGAGAAGCACGTTGGGGTCGGTGGGCGCCGAGAGGCGGTATTTGTCGATACGCTCCACAATCGCCGCTGTATCGAGGCGGTTGATGAGGATGCACATTGTCTGATAGATAATCGAGGGGTCGGGACCGGTACGGCGCTCGATTTCATTGAGAATAGCAACGGCGCTGTCGCGGGCCACGGTGTCGCCGCGCGCGGGAAGGCCCTTGGCCACGTCGTCGGCAATGGCGTCGAGGTGGCGCATGCCCAGGCGGGTGGCAAAGCCCAACCGGATGTCATTGCGGTCGGGATATGCGGCGGCAAGATTACGGTAAATGGCCAGAGCCACCTCCGAACGATCGGAGTTGTCGGCGAAGTCGGCCATGCGGATTGAAGCGAAATAGTCCTCGGGGTGAGCCAGGACGTATTGCGTGGCCATGTCGAAGAGATGCGTGGCGGCAACGGAGTCGAGCAGGCGGGCCGGCAGCATGAGGTTGGCATTGAGGAAAGCCAGTTCGGGGTCGTCGGGACAGATGGCCATGGCGTGCCGCAGCAGGGTGATTCCGGCGCTGACCTCGCCGAGATTCAGGCGGTTGTATGCCTCGGTGACCATGTATGCGGCGCGGACACTGTCGGCACGGCGGTTGAAATGGCGCAGGGCGCTGCCACCGCGGGCTGAGGCGAGTCCGGAAACCAGAACCGCAATCAACAGTGCTATGAGAGGAAATTTTTTCATCGGGCAGAAACCGGAAAAGAAATTATCACAGGTAAAACCGAGTGGAGAGGGGAGGCCTGGGCGGCGCTAACAGCGGCCCGAGTGGCCGAACCCTCCGTCGCCGCGTTCGGTGTCGGAAAGGGCGTCAGTGGCCGACCATTCGACACGGGCGTGGGCGGCGACCACCATCTGGCAGATACGCTCTCCGGGATTTATTACAAATGTATCGTCGGAAAGGTTTATGAGAATCACTCCGATTTCTCCGCGATAGTCGGCGTCGATGGTCCCCGGCGAGTTGAGCAAGGTGATTCCATAGCGCAGGGCGAGGCCGCTGCGGGGACGCAACTGCATCTCGTAGCCTTCGGGAAGTTCAACGCGCAGACCGGTGGGGACAAGAACCCGCTGGCCGGGAGCCACGGTCATAGGCTCGTCAAGGCTGGCACGCAGGTCCATGCCGGCGCTGAGCGGAGTGGCATAGGCCGGAAGCGGATTGCGCGAGGTGTTTATGATTTTTATCCTGAGATTGTCCATAGATGGCGGTATCAGATTGTGATGCGCCGGGTGAGAGTGCCGGCTTTCAGGATGTATATGCCGCGGTTTGCCACCCGCAGGCGCGAGGTCCCGGCGGGCAGCGAGCCTTGGGAAACCAGTTGCCCGAGGATGGTGAACAGTTTTATGTTCACCGGACGCGGGGCGTATACATATATATAATTGTCGCGCACCGCCACGTCGAAACATTCGTCCGAGAGTTCGGCGACGACCGTCTCTACCGTCTCCCATCGGGCGGGAGCGGCCGGAGCAAGGGCCGTGGCCGGAATGGCAAGCGCCAGGATGACGGCCGCAATGGCTATATGTCGCAGAAAACGTTTCACTGTGGACGGTATGGGATTTTTTATTCGTTGAGGGTCATTTCGCCGGCAAGCGGCACTTCGAGGGCGCGACGCACCTGCTCCGGCGGAATTCCGAGGCCAAAGAGGTGCATCATCTTCGTGATGGCGGCCTCGAAAGTGATGTCGTGGCCGGAAATCACGCCGGTGGCGGCCAGCATGTCGCCGGAGACGTAGCGGTTGGAATGGACGGAACCGTTGACGCACTGGGTTACGTTGATTACGGCGATGCCGCGGTCTACGGCTTCCTTGATGATGTCGAGGAACCAGCGGGAAGTGGGGGCGTTTCCGGCGCCATAGGTGCGGAGAACCACGCCCTTGATGCCGGGAGCGGACAACTGGTGGCGGAGGATGCACTCGCTGAGCCCGGGGAAAAGGTCGACACTCATCACTGAGGTGTCCAGGTCTGGGTAATATACCAGCGGACCGGGTTCGGGGCGCGCCAGGGCGTCGCGGTCGTAGTCGATGCCGAGGCCAATCTTGGCCAGGTAGGGATAATTGTTGCTCTTGAAAGCGTTGAAGTGGTCGGCCGAGCGCTTGGTCGAGCGGTTTCCGCGCCAGAGGTAGTTCTCGAAGAGGATAGCCACCTCGCGCACCATGGGCAGGCCGTCGGCGCCGCGTGCGGCGGCAATCTGGAGGGCCGTGATGAGGTTTTCCTCGCCGTCGGTGCGCACCTCGCCGATGGGCAACTGCGAGCCGGTGATGATAACGGGCTTGCAGAGTCCCCGCAACATGAACGAGAGCGCCGAGGCCGTATAGGCCATCGTGTCGGTGCCGTGGAGGACCACGAAACCGTCGTATTTGTCATAGTTGGCGGCGATGCTGGCGGCCATATGCTGCCAGTGTTCGGGGCGCATGTCGCTCGAGTCGATGGGCGGGGCGAACTGCAGGTTGTCGATATCATAGTCGAGCATCTTCACCTTGGGAACGTTTTCCATGAGGTGAGAGAAATCGAAGGGACGGAGATTGCGTGTCGCCGGGTCTTCAATCATGCCGATGGTGCCACCGGTGTAAATGATGAGGATGCGTGGTTTCATTGCTCGTCTACGTATGGGGAGTGGGAAGGCGGATTTATTTGACCTGCGCGCCTGCGGCGACGGGTTCGGACGGGGACATAACAACAAGGCGTCCGTCGCGGTCGACGGCGCTGAGAATCATGCCCTGCGACTCGATTCCGCGAAGTTTGCGCGGAGGCAGGTTGGCGATATAGCATACCTGACGACCTACCAGGACCGATGGGTCGGGATAGTAGGCGGCGATGCCGGACACGATGGTGCGGGGTTCGCCGGTACCGTCGTCGAGGGTAAACTGCAGCAGTTTGTCGGCCTTGGGGACCTTGAAGCATGCCGTGACGGTGGCCACACGGAGGTCACTGCGGGCAAAGGTGTCGAAGTCCACGTCGGCCATGACGGGTTCGGGTTTCCATGCCTTGCGGGCATTCTCCTCCTTGATGCGTTCGAGGCGCGAGGTCTGGGCCAGGATGGCTTCGTCGTCGATTTTCTCGAAAAGGAGACGTGC
This sequence comes from uncultured Porphyromonadaceae bacterium, assembly GCA_905193395.1. GTDB lineage: Bacteria > Bacteroidota > Bacteroidia > Bacteroidales > Muribaculaceae > CAG-873. Next base: position 3,366 of record CAJJOO010000063.1, on the reverse strand, counting down.
CGGGGCGATTTCCGTTCCGGCGGGAACAAGGTTGTCAGCGCCGGCCATCTGCCAGGAAGCGGCACCCAGACGCAGGTCGTCGGAAAGGCGCTTGGCCATGAAAGGCATGAACGGCTCGCAGACAATTGCCAGCGAGGCGCAGAGTTGCAGACCTGTGTAGAGGATTGCGGCGACGCGCCCGGGGTCGGTCTTGGCCAGTTTCCAGGGTTCGGTTTCCTGGAGGTAACGGTTGCCGAGACGGGCGATCTCCATAGCCTGTTTCAGGGCCTCGCGGAAATGGAAGGTCTCGATTGCCTCGCCGCAGAGGCGGGCGGCGTCACGGGCCTCGGCCAGGGCGGCGCGGTCCACGTCGGCCAGGGCGCCGGGGGCGGGCACCTTGCCGTCGAAATATTTATGGGTCAGGACGATTACACGGTTCACGAAATTGCCGAGGATGGCCACCAGTTCACTGTTGTTGCGGGTCTGGAAATCGCGCCAGGTGAAATCGTTGTCCTTGGTTTCGGGAGCGTTGGCCGTGAGGACGTAGCGCAGCACGTCCTGTTTGCCCGGGAAATCGCGAAGATACTCGTGGAGCCATACTGCCCAGTTGCGCGAGGTCGAAATCTTGTCGCCCTCGAGGTTCAGGAACTCGTTGGCGGGGACATTGTCGGGCAACTGGAAATTGTCGCCATAGGCCATCAGCATGGCGGGGAACACGATGCAGTGGAACACGATGTTGTCCTTGCCGATGAAGTTGATGATGCGCGTTTCGGAATCCTTCCACCATTTCTCCCAGGATTCGGGATAAAGTTCCTTGGTGTTGGAGATATAGCCGATAGGAGCGTCGAACCATACGTAGAGCACCTTGCCCTCGGCGCCGTCCAGCGGCACGGGAACACCCCAGTCAAGGTCGCGCGACACGGCACGGGGCTGCAGGCCGAGGTCGAGCCACGACTTGCACTGGCCGTAGACATTGGTCTTCCACTCCTTGTGTCCGTCGAGAATCCACTTGCGCAGGGCCTCCTCGTAGCGGTCCAAGGGAAGATACCAGTGGCGGGTCTCACGCAGCACGGGCACATTGCCGGTGATTGCGCTGCGAGGGTTGATGAGGTCGGTAGCGTTCAGCGAAGTGCCGCACTTTTCGCACTGGTCGCCATAGGCACCCTGGGCGTGGCAGTGGGGACATTCGCCTGTGACGTAGCGGTCGGCCAGGAACTGGTCGGCCTTCTCGTCGTAAAGTTGCATGGACGTCTTTTCGATAAACACACCCTTGTCATAGAGCCGCGAGAAAAACTCCGAGGCCGTGGCCGAATGGATATCGGAAGTCGTGCGGGAATAAATGTCGAAAGAAATGCCGAGTTCGGCCATGGAATCGCGGATGATGGCATGGTAGCGGTCCACGACATCCTGAGGAGAAACGCCTTCGTTCTTGGCCTTGATGGTGATGGGCACGCCGTGCTCGTCGCTGCCGCCAATCAGGGTCACTTCGCGGCCGTTCAGGCGGAGATAACGGGCATATATATCGGCCGGGACATAAACGCCGGCAAGATGACCGATGTGCACAGGCCCGTTGGCATAGGGCAGTGCGGTGGTGATGAGGGTACGTTTATAGTTCTTTTCCATGTACATTGCAGTTTCAAACCACAAAGTTAATAAAAAATTTAGGATAACTTCAACAAAAAAGCACAGGCCCCCTGCAAGAGCCAATAATCCTGAACGAAGAAACCTACTTCACGCGACATTTGTATGTTTCTCCGGAACTGCATGAGGGATAACTATATCTCAGATTGCGGTTAGAATTTGATGCGGGGGGAGTGGAGGTAGCCGGCGAGCATGTGGCGGAGGGCGGTGAGGGGGGCGGCGTTGCGGCGGTGGACGTCGCGGAGGAGGCGGAGAAGGCCTTCGACAGCGCCGTAACGGATGCGGAACCAGGCGCCCTGGCCGTGCAAGGCGGCGGGAGTGGCGCGCCGGACGCCGGTCGTAGTGCCGGGATGTTCGACTATCGTCAGGGGGAAATAACGCCCTCGCATACCACTGTGCAGGAGTCGCAGCAGGAACAGGTTTTCCTCGCCTGAACCGAAATACGGCGTCCCGACACCTACGTTTTCGGCAAAACGGATGTCGGACGGCAGCAGCGAGGGGCGGAGGGCCAGTTCAAAGGATGTGAGATAATAGCCCGGTGTAATGCCTTCATTGAATGAAAATCCTGTTTCAGGGAATTGCTTGTTGTCGCCACCGGTGTGGCGGAATGTGGCGAAGGCCAGACCGGGGTTTTCGGCGAAAGTGCTTAGAACAGTCTGCAGGCCTCCGGGTGTGTAGTTTAGGTCGTCGTCGGCGATGAGAACTACATCGGCCGAAGCATGGTCAAGGGCGTAGTTGCGGTTGCGGCTGAGTCCCGCGTCGCTATGCGGAAGAATGGAGATATCGGGACGGCGGAGCGATTCAGGGATGTCAAAGACGGTATCTTGGGGCAATTGAAGCGAGACGAGGTATGAAATGCCGTCCAGTGCGGGAAGGCGCATGGTGGCGGTCCGTGCAAGGCCGTCGAGGCCATAGGTTGATATGAGGACCTGGAGTGTCATTTGGCTTCGAGACGTGAGGTCCAGAAATCAAGGCAACGACGCGCGACGACGTCGGCTGCATTGTGTCGCAGAACGAATTCACGGCCTCGGGAGGCTGCGGCAAGAATCAGTTCGGGCTGCAGGACGTGGTCCATGAGCAGGGCATAGAGGGCGTCGGGGTCCGGTACGGCGTTCAGAATGGGGAAATTGTCGGTCTCGCCTATGAATTCATAGTATTCCGGTTCGGCACCCGAGACGACGGCCTGACCGCGTGCCATGGCCATGAGAGCGTTTGTGGCCGGAGAAAAGGAATACAACTGGTCAAGAACAAGATCGGCCGATGCAAGGGAAACGACGTACTGACTGTATGGAACGTTTTCGACAAGGGTCAGGCGGCAGCGCGAGGGAAGTTCGTCGACAAGGGCGCGGGCCACGTCGAGCATCATGTCTGTCCCCTTGAAAGCGGCACGCCGGGCGTCGCGGCCAAGAAAGATATTGACCGTGCCGTCGGCCATCAGGGGGCGTTCCAAAGGTTTCAGGGCATGTGTATCGACGGGAATTCCGGCATAGGCGAGGCGCTCGGATGGAATACGGCGTTCCATTGCCTTGTGGTATTCGTAGAGAGCGGTGGTGACGCCGTCGACATTGTCGTAGACATATTCGCAGAGGTCTGCAACGGGACCTTGCTGCCAGCGGCGGTCGGCCTCGAAAACGGCGGCGGTGCGTGGATTAGGCAATCCATCGGGCATGTAATACTCCGAATAGCGCAGCGGACAGTCGGGAGCGGCCACCATATCCATGAAAGCCTTGTCAGTACCGCTGGCCG